>CAMWWR010000374.1 GCA_947178045.1 uncultured Clostridia bacterium | reverse complement strand
AAAACGAAAAGGTTTTAGTAGCAAAACGGAACGGTAGAAAACCGAAAACGGGAAAGGCCGTTTGCAGGAAACGGGGGATAATATGAAGAAAAGAGGAAGAAGCCTGCTGGGAATTCTGCTCGCGGCGTCGCTGGCATTTTCGGCCTGCGGCGGTCAGGGGGAGAATGAGCCGGGCGTGACGGAGGGACCGGGCGCGCAGGAAAGCGGCGGAGAACATGCCGGGGACGGCAGCGAAAATATCCCGACCGGTGCGGAGCAGGATGGAAACAGCGGACACGAGGACAGCAGCGGAGAGGGAACGGAGAAATTTTCTCTGCCGGAGGCGATCGCGGCGAAGGCAAAAAGCGAGTATGACCAGGCGTCCGAGCAGGAAAAGCGCGCGGTGCGCTCGGCGGGAAATACAAGGCGGCTTCAGGAGGTATTCGGGCGCATGGCAGGCGGCGAGGAGGTCACCGTGGCGTATCTCGGTGGCTCGATCACGGAGGGCTATCTTGTCAATTCGAAGCAGAATTACGCCTACAAAACAACTGAATGGCTGAAGAAGCTGTTCGAAAACGACAACATCCGCCGGGTGAACGCGGGACTTTCCGGCACCTCCTCGACAATCGGGCTGCTGCGCGTGCAGAAGGATGTGCTCGACGAAAAGCCGGATCTGGTATTTATTGAATTTGCAGTCAACGATGCGAACGACACGACGAGCAAAATGATGTATGAGAGCCTGGTGAGCCGGATCGTAAATTCCGAGACGGCCCCGGCGGTCGTACTTATTTTTACAGTGCTGGAAAACGGCTATACCTGCGAGGAGCATCAGGCGAAGATCGGGGAAGCATACCGGCTGCCGATGATTTCGGTGAACGCCGCACTCTCGCCGGAGCTGGAGGCGGGCACGCTGGCTTGGTCGGACTACGCACAGGACGAGGCGCATCCGACGAACCAGGGACATACGCTGATCTCGAGCTATATCCGCTGCCTGTTTACCGGCGTTATGACAAAGCAGACGCTTGATCCCGAACAGGATTATACGGCATGCGCGGAGTACGGCGCTCCTTACGCCGGCATGAATTTTTACAACAACGAAAATCTGTATATCCCGGATACGGGCGGCTTTATCGAAGCAAATTCGAACATCTCCCATTTTCCGCATGACTGGCTGTGGGACCGGAAGGAGGGCGGCTCGCTAAAATTCACCATGACGGGCAAGAATCTTGTTCTGCTCTACAGGGAGGCGAACAATAAGAATATGGGCGCGCTCGAGGTGTATGTGGACGGAAAACTCAAATCGAAGGTGAACGCCAACGCGCCGGACGGCTGGAACAATCCGGAGGTCAGCCTGCTGCTGAACGAGGTTTTCGAGCAGGAGCACGAGATCGAGCTGGTGATCGCGGCGGATTCGGTGGAGAAGGCCTTTGATATTCTCGGCTTCGGTACGACCGGGGAGATCCGTTCCGCCGAGCGTGTGAACGAGGAGGACATTCCGTATCAGGAGCGCGCGGTCGTGAGCGCGGGCAACACTTATGCGCTGCAGGAGCTGATGAAGCGCGCCGAGGCGGGCGAGGAGCTGACGCTTGGATTTATTGGCGGTTCCATCACGCAGGGCTCGGGCGCGTCGAACGCAAACAAGTGCTACGCGAAGCTTGTCTTTGACTGGTGGTGCAAGACATATCCGCAGGCGACCTTCCATTATGTCAACGCCGGCATCGGGGCGACAACCTCTCAGTTTGCCTGCGCGCGGGTGCAGGACGACCTGCTCGCGCATAAGCCGGATTTTGTAATTGTAGAATTTTCGGTCAACGACACAGGAAACAATTTCTATGCGGAGACCTACGAGAGCCTTGTCAATCAGATTCTGCGCTCCGAGAGTGCTCCGGCGGTCGTAGTGCTCAATATGGTGCAATATGACAACGGCGTCAATGCGCAGGCGGTTCACAATGAGGTCGCAAAGCGCTACGCACTTCCGATCATCAGCATGAAGAACAGTATTTACAACGAAATCCGGTTCGGCAGGCTGACGGCGGCGGAGGTGTCCGCCGACATGCTCCACCCGAACGACCGGGGGCATGCTTACGGGGCGGAGATCGTGACCTCCTTTTTGGAAAAGGTGAAGGACGGCGTCTACCACAGCGATGCAACGGCAGAGCTTCCGGCGCTGCCGGACGGCCTGATCAGCCTGACCTCCGTGCGCCTGGACAGCAGAAATGCCGAGCCGGTGCTGAACGGCTTCACGAAGGATACGGCGGCTCAGAACGGTATCACGGATATTTTCAAGAACGGCTATACGGCGAAAGAGGAGGGAGCTTCGATCCGGTTTGAAAACGTATACGGCAGCCGTATTGCGCTCCAGTACCGGAAAACAAACAGTCTCGGCGCGCCGCTTGCCGTCGCCGTTATCGACGGCAACGAGGGCGGTGCAGTCGAGCTCGACGGCAATTATCCGGACGGCTGGGGCAACTGGCTGTATCTGCACAATATTGCGGACGGGCTGGACCCTGCCGTGCCGCACACGGTCGAGATTCGTATCACGGAGGGGGCCGCGAAGGATTTCTATCTTGTATCGGTCATCGCAAGCGGACAGGAAGCGGAATAACCCTGACCGGCAGCGGGCAGGCATGTCAGCGAACAGCGCACGGAACCATGGTCACGAGCCATGGCTCCGTGCGCTTTTTCGATTCATCCGGAATTGCTGCACTTTTCCGGAGCGTTCTGCCGCGAGATTCGCAATTTTTATCAACAGACGGAGGGAAGGCTGTGATAAAATAGCAGAAGGGTGGACCGGGAAGCTGACAGGCCGGAAGCGTCAGGCTGCGGCCGGAGAAAAAGCAAGCAGACCCAAATGAGGAAGAAAAACGGCGGAAAAGCGGACAGACAGGAAAGCGGGGCAGAGCATGGACTACAGGGAT
>CAMWWR010000373.1 GCA_947178045.1 uncultured Clostridia bacterium | reverse complement strand
CCGAAGGAATCAGCTCGGCCGTCGTCGTGACCGGATCATGGATGACGGAGACAACCTTTAAGATCAGATCCTCCGTCAGCTCGCTCATCGCCGGCCAGTCCTTGATCCCCGGGCCGAATTTGATCTCCGCCGTTTTGTCCGCCCTTCCCACTCCGTTGAACACCCGCTTTTCATAGATGCTGCCGTCAAAGAAGTATTTCGGCTTGGAAAAGCTTGCGTCAACATGCTCGGCCGAGGTCAGAAAGCCCCTGTTCGCCGCGGTCGCCGCGATGGAGCGCGCATCCATAAGCGCCACCGAGGCAATCTGTCCGTTCGTGATTTTCGAGCCCTCGCGGTTCGGGAAATTTCTCGTGGAGTGGCGGATGCTTAAGCCCCCGTTTGCCGGCACGTCCCCAGCACCGAAGCAAGGTCCGCAGAATGCCGTCCGCACCGTGGCTCCGGCCGCCATCAGCTTCGCTGCCGTTCCGTTCTTCACCAGCTCCATAAAGATCGGCTGGCTCGCCGGATATACGCTCAGAGAAAACTCGTCCGCGCCGATGTCATGCCCCGCGAGAATGTCGGCCGCGTCGCAGATATTCTCAAAGCCGCCGCCCGCGCAGCCTGCGATCACACCCTGCTCGACATACAGCCTTCCGTTCCGGATTTTGTCGCGCAGCCGGTACTCGACCTTATTATTGTCAAGGCTCACGAGAGCCTTTTTCTCCACCTCTGCCAGAATATCGTCAAGGTTCGCGTTCAGCTCGTCGATCGTGTAGGTGTTGCTCGGGTGGAACGGCATCGCAATCATCGGCCGGATCTCCGACAGATCGACGCAGATCATCCCGTCGTAGTACGCAACCTCTCCCGGCGCGAGTCTGACATAATCCTCGCTCCTGCCATGAATATCGTAAAATTCCCTGACTGCCTCATCCGTCTCCCAGATCGACGACAGGCAGGTCGTCTCGGTCGTCATAACGTCGATGCCGATGCGGTAATCCACACTCAGATTCGCCACGCCGTCACCGAAAAATTCCATAACCTTATTGTTCACATACCCGTTTGCAAACACCTTGCCGATAATGGCAAGCGCGATGTCCTGCGGCCCAACGAACGGCGCAGGCCTGCCGGTCAGGCAGACGCCGACCACCTTCGGCATATTGATATCGTACGTCTTTTTCAGCAGCTGCTTTACAAGCTCCGGTCCGCCCTCTCCGACTGCCATCGTGCCGAGCGCGCCGTACCTTGTGTGGGAATCCGAGCCGAGAATCATCTTCCCGCCCCCCGCGAGCATCTCGCGCGCAAACTGATGGATGACCGCCTGGTGAGGCGGCACATAGATGCCGCCGTAGTGCTTCGCGCAGGACAGACCGAATACATGGTCGTCCTCGTTGATCGTTCCGCCCACTGCGCAGAGGCTGTTGTGGCAGTTCGTCAGCACATACGGCACCGGAAACTCCTCAAGCCCGCTGGCCCTCGCCGTCTGGATGATCCCGACAAAGGTGATGTCATGGGAGGTCAGCTTGTCAAACCGCAGCTGGAGCCTGTCCATATTGCCCGAGGTATTGTGCGCCTTCAGGATACCGTAGGCCATCGTCCGGCCTGCCGCCTCCTCCTTCGATACCGTCCGCCCGAGCTTTGCCTCAAGCTGCGCCTGCGCCTGCGGCCCGTCCTCGATGATCTCCCTTCCGTTCAGTACATAGGCGCCATTCTCAAATAATTTCATCCTGTTCCTCCCTTAAATACCCGTGCATACTGCAGGTTTCTGCGATACTGTTTCAGGCTTCCGGCCCGCTCACATCTCTCCGAACAGCTCCTGTACCTCGTCGCAGTCCGTAAACTTCGTCGACTGGAAAATGCCGTCCCCCGCTTTGATCTTCATCAGAATAATGCCGTTTTCCTTCGCGTCCGAGAACTCAATTTTGATCTTGCCGGTAAAGGTTCTTGTGAAATAGCCCGCGTAAGTCTCCGCCGTCTCCCGGCCCGCAAACTTTACCTGGATCATCAGGAAGGAGCCGTACGGATTGATCCCCGGCTGAGCCTTAAATTTCCCGCTGTATTTCTCTCCCGAGGCGACCGAAACACCCGCCTCTCTTGTGAGAATATCGTAGGAATCCTCCTCCGTGTTCTCGAAATACAGCTGGATCCACTCAATATCCTCCGACGTATCGTTTTTTATAATCAGCTTTTCGGTATTCACCGCCTCAATCGCCATAATCAATATGATAAGGACAAGGACGGCCGCCGCCGCAATGATCGGCTTCAAGGGAATTTTTTTCGTCTCCCTGCCCTTTTTCTCCGTCGTTCCCTGTGCCATTTTACTCATATTTTCCTCCTATTCGTGCCATGCAGAATCCGCCGCTGGGTTGCTGCAGCTTTCTAAAAAAACGTGATATTTCTATTTTAAACGGTATTTCCACATTTCGCAAGGAAATTTTGTACAATTTTGAAATTTCAGAATATTAAACAAAGTCATTCTATTTTTCTGTCACTTTCTCCGCCGTACAAAAATCCGGCCTGCTCCGCGCCCTAACGTCCCGGTCTGTGATTTCCTCCCCGATATCTCTAGGGAAGCGCTGATAAAAGCGTTTCCCTACCCAAGCAACAGATAGAGCATCGTGATTACAAGTCCGATCCCGGACAGCATCAGCCCATACGAGACGCTCCTCGCGACAATTCCGGCCGTCCTCCTGGTCCTTTTACCCCCGACTGCGAACATGCGCACAAACGATTTCCGGATCGGCCGTTTTCTGCACACCGTAAGGTTCAGCAGGCGCACAATGTCATCCATTGTCCGCCCCGCATAATAGGCGATTCTTCCTCCTGCCCGCACCTGTTCCCGCGGCTTCTTTTCGGCAAGCAGCGTCCCAGACAAAAGCCAGACAATTCCCGTCACAAATTTGTCCGCAAGGCGGCATACGGCAGCGAGCA
>CAMWWR010000372.1 GCA_947178045.1 uncultured Clostridia bacterium | reverse complement strand
CCGGTACTGTTTCCGATCGTCGGCGGGCTGAAGGATGGTACTTACCGCTATGGCGGGAGGGAGTACCGGCTCGGTCAGCACGGCTTTGCGCGGGATATGGAATTCGAGCTTGCCTCAAAGACGGAGAACGAGATATGGCACCGGCTTGTATCGAGCGAGGCGACAAAAGAGGTATACCCGTTTGATTTCGAGCTGGAGACCGGCTTTCGCCTGTTCCGGAACCAGGTGATCGCACTGTGGCGGGTACAGAATCGCTCGGACGGAGAAATGTATTTCTCCATCGGCGGGCATCCGGCGTTCCTGCTTCCGCCGGCAAGCGGAGCGGAGCCGCGGCAGGGGCTCGGCGAGCTTTTGTTCGAGGGCGTATCCGTGTTGAATACGAGAATGCTCGAGAACGGTCTGGCGTGCCGCGGGCTGGAGCAGCTGGAGCTGACGAGGCGCGAGATCGGCGGAAAGCAGTACGGAGCGGTCGCGGTGACGGAGCATTTCTTTGACCGCGATGCATATATTATCGAGGGGCACCAGACAAGGGAGGCGGCTTTGGCGGGGCCGGACGGCTCCGTCTGGCTCTCCGTGAAATTTGACGCGCCGCTGTTCGGCGTGTGGGCTCCGAAGGGAAACGCCCCGTTTGTCTGCATCGAGCCGTGGTACGGGCGGTGTGACGGCGTGGACGCGGATCAGAGGCTGGAGAACAAGGAGTACATCAACCGGCTGGAGCCGGGGCAGGTATTCAGCAAAAATTACCATATCTGCATTTATTAGGAGGCTGCTTATGAGAGCATATCGCGCAGAGGAGATTGCGGAAATTGTCGGCGGAAGCGTGCTGGCCGGGGACGGCAGCGCGGAAATTCTGCGGTTTTCCACAGATTCGCGGGAGGGGGACGCGAATACGATGTTCGTGCCCGTGATCGGCGGACATGTGGACGCCCACAAATTTATTTCCGACGCATACCGGCACGGGATGCGGGCTGTGTTTACGAGCCGGGGGGAGGCTCTGCCGGACACGCCGGGCATGACCTACGTCGGGGTGGAGGACAATGTCGCGGCGCTGCAGCGCTTCGGCGCGTACATACGGGACAGCCTTGCGGTGCCGGTCATCGGAATTACCGGGAGCGTCGGCAAGACGACGACAAAGGAGATGATTGCCGCGGCGCTGGAAACGGAGCTCGTCATATTAAAGACCGAGGGCAATATGAACAGCCAGGTCGGTGTGCCGCGCATGCTGTGCCGGCTTGAGCCGGAGCATCAGGCCGCGGTGATCGAGATGGGGATGAGCGAGCCCGGTGAGATGGAAAAGCTTGCGGCGTCCGCGCGTCCGGAATGCGCCGTGATGACAAATATCGGGGTATCCCACATCGGGCAGCTCGGCACAAAGAGCAATATCCGGAAGGAAAAGCTGAATATCATTAACGAATTTCCCGACGGGGGCACGCTGTTTTTGAACGGGGACGACCCCATGCTCGCAGAGCTTGCGGAAATGCAGCTCGGTCTCGGGAATTCCTGGAAGGCGATGTCGGAGCGGTCGAGGGAGCGCTTTGAGAAGGCGAGGATCGTGACCTTCGGACTCGGGGAGCACTGTGATTACCGCGCGAACGGGATAACGGTGCGGGACGGGCGCACGGTGTTCCGGCTGCACTGTCCGGGGGATGGAGGGGATTACCCAAGGGAGGTCGCGCTTTCTGTGGCAGGGGAGCACAATGTGCGCAATGCGCTTGCCGCGATCGCGGTGGCGGCCCATTACGGCGTGTCGCCGGAGCGCGCCGCCGAGGGGCTTGCTGGCTATAAGCCGATCGCCATGCGCGGCGGAAAAACGGAGGCGGACGGCGTCGTGCTGATCGACGATACCTACAACGCGAGTCCGGATTCGATGCGGGGCGGGATCGACATTCTCGCGTCCACCGAAGCGGAGCGGCGCATTGCCGTGCTGGCGGATATGCTGGAGCTCGGGGAGCTCTCCCGCGCGTGTCATGAGGAGATCGGGCGCTGTGCGGCGGAGCGCGGCGTCGATCTGCTCGTGGCCGTCGGCTCCGAGGCGCGCTATTATGCGGAGGCATTCGACCGGCAATCAGGGGAATGCGCGGCGGCCGCGGAGGAACCGGATTTCGCGGCAGAACCGGATTTTGTGAAGGAAACGAGCCCGGCGGCAGAATTAGAGCAGCGGGAGGAATCCGGGCGGCCGGCGGATACGGTGCATACAGGCAACGGCGGCAGGCGGCAGGTACATTTTGATACGAACGCTGAGGCGCTTGAATTTCTGAAGCGGGAGCTCGTGCGCGGCGATACGGTGCTGTTTAAGGGCTCGCGCGGCATGAGGCTGGAGGAGCTGGTAAACGGGATCCTGCAGGCGAGAACAGGGCGGAGCGGGACGGGGCCGGAATGAGAGAGCCCCTCAGGAAAGAGGGGGCAGAGCCGGAAATCAGAGGTTGGGCTTTGCAAAAAAGCGGCAGAAAAAAGACGGCAAGGAAAACGGCGGCCAGGAAAATGGAGAGAAGCAACGAAGCGGAAAGAAGACCGTGAAACAGAGATCGCCGGTGGAAACGCCGGGGTCAGAAGGGAGGAAGAGAGCCCATGTATGCGGACGTGATCGTCGATATTTCGAGCGGGCAGCTGGACAAATCCTATCAGTACGCCATCCCGGAGCGGCTGGCGGAAAAAGCGGTGATCGGCGCGCCGGTCCGGATCCCGTTCGGCAGAGGCCGCAGGGGGGGATATATCGTCGGACTCTCGGAGGAACCGAAGATCGAGGTGGAGCGGATACGGCCGATTCTTGCGGTGGAGGAAAACGGCAGGGTGATCGAGAGCCAGATGATTGAGCTGGCATATTTTATCCGGGAAAATTTCGGCGCGACGATGAATGCCGCCCTGCGCACTGTACTCCCGGTCAAGCGGGCCGTGCGGCCGGCGGAAAAAAAGACGGTTGTG
>CAMWWR010000371.1 GCA_947178045.1 uncultured Clostridia bacterium | reverse complement strand
CGTCCTTCTCCGTAAAATAAACGCCGATCGGGCCGTACTGAAGCTGCATTACGATCTCGCCGTCATACCACTGGTCATAGAATTTCAGCAGATTTGCCGGGCTCTTGCACGCCTTGGTGATGCTCAAGTTTCCGCTGTTTGTCGCGCCGCCAGTGCGCAGCGTGACATTGTGAGTGCCGTCCGGCCCGTCAAGAATCGGCAGATATACATAATCGCCCGCATGCTCGCCGGTCAGCTCGTCAACCTCCCACCAGGTAGCTACTCCGACATAGCCCTGGGAACACTTCGAGATCAGCTGCGTCTGTGACTGGCTGAACATCTCGATGTCCATCAGCCCCTCCGCATACCAGTCATGGAAATAGGTAATTGCCGCACGGTACTGGTCGGAAGCGCAGATAAACTCCACCGTCCCGTTGTCCCTTAAAACAAGGTCGTTGCAGACATCGTTCGGCCAGTTCGTAAAGCCGAAGCCCGCGTAGAACACATTCTGTCCCCAGCACCACTGATCGAAGCCGGTGCTCATCGGGATCGTGCTGCCCGCCGCATTGCCGTAATATTTCGCGCTCATGTCATTATCCTTAAACGCCTTCAGCACCGTGTGCAGCTCGTCGAGCGTCTTCGGCACCGCCAGCCCCAGATCATCCAGCCATGCCTTGTTGATCATGGAGAACTGCGGAATTGAATAGATGCTGTAATCCTTCGCCGCGCCGATGCCCGCCGTGCCCATCTGCTCCGCCGCCGGGAGACCGTAGATCCCGCCGTCATTCATCGTGATTGCGCTGCGAATTTCCGGATGCTCGTTCAGTATCTTCGCGAGGTTCGGCATATATTCCTCGGTCAGATATGGAGTCAGATCAATGAACGTGCCGTCCTTACCGTAGTTTGACAGGTCATAATTGCTGAAGCCGACCGCCTGGAACGCGTCCGGAAGATCGTCCGTCCCGATCCGGATATTAACCTGCTCGCCGAGAGAATCGCTCATTGTAATCCACTCGATGCCGATGCCCGCCTTCTCCTGCATCTGATTCAGCACCGTATTGTCCTCATAGCCGCCGCTTAAAGCGCTCATTCCGCCCATAACGGTAAATTTTGTCTGGGAGGTATCCGTATTGGCAACACCCTTTTCCGCATTACTCTCCTCGCTGTCCCCGCCGCATGCAGTGAGCATCAGCGCTGCCGCCATCACACAGGAAACCGGCTTTTTCCAGAAGCTCATTTTCTTCATAATCCCTTCCTCACTTTCTTATAAAAACAATTTGTATTAGGAAGATTTGAAAATGCCCCCTCCGGGTTCATTTTCAAATCTTTTGTGTGAAAGGGGGCATTCCCTAAATCTTTTACCTCTCTTATGCCCCTTTCACACCTTAGCCCTTCACCGCACCAGACATAAATCCCTTCTCGAAATATTTCTGCACGAAAGGATATACGATCAGCATCGGGAGTGCCGCTACAATAATGGACGAAAACTTGATCATCTCTGTCATTTTGTTCAGCTCGGCATAACCGCCGTCAATGATGCCCGACTGGCTTGCGCTCGCGCTGCTCTTAATCAGGATGCCGCGCAGAACGAGGGGCAGCGGTGCGTGCTCGTCGCCCGGGTAATAAATCATTGCCGTAAACCAGTCATTCCAGTAGGCCACCATGCTGAATACGACCATAACCGCCATAATGGAGCGGGAAAGCGGGATGATGACCTTCAAAAAGGTCTTCCATTTGGACGCGCCGTCAATCTCCGCCGCCTCCACCATCTCCTTCGGAATGCTGTTTTCAAAAAAGTTCCTCAAAATAATCATGTTGCCGACTCCGACGCCGCCCGGCAGAAACAGCGACCACATGGTCCCGGTCAGGCCGGTCTGCTTTACTACCAGGTAGGTAGGAATCAGTCCGCCGCCGAAGTACATGGTAATGATAAAGAAAATACTGATTGCTTTACGTCCCGGCAGATCCCTGATGCTCAGCGGATACGCCGTCAGATAAAGCATGACAACCGAAAAAACCGTACCGATCACCGTATATTTGATGCTGTTCAGATAGCCGGTCAGGATGCCGCTATCCGCAAATACGGCCTTGTAGCCGTCAAATGTAAACTGGCTCGGAAACAGGAAGGTCTTTCCCGCATAGACATCGTACGGGTTCGACACGGAGGCAATCAGCACATAATACAGCGGGTAGGCAACGATAAGCAGGATGATAATACATATCACAACCAGGATGATATCGCTCGCCTTCTCCGACAATCCCGCCGCTTTCCTCGATTTTACATTCGCCTTCATACCGCACCTCCTATACAAAGCTGACATCCGAAAGCTTTTTCGCTATCCGGTTGACCACAATGAGCAGAAGAAGGTTGACGGCAGTGTTGAACAGGCCGATTGCGGTCGAATAGCTGTATTTCGCGCCCTCGATACCCTGCTGGTAGACATACACGGAAATCACATCGCTCGTGGCCTTGTTCAGATCCGTCTGCAAGAGCCATACCTTCTCGAAGCCCACATTCATAATACCGCCCGCGCACATGATCAGCTGCAGCACCATGATCGGCACCAGCTCCGGTATATCGATGCTGCGGATTCTCTGGAACATCGAAGCGCCGTCAATCTTCGCCGCCTCGTACTGGGAGGTGTCAATGTTTGACAGGGTCGCCATGTAAACGATGATTCCCCAGCCTGCGTCCTGCCAGATACCGGACGCGATGAAAATGGTGCGGAAGGCGCTCGCCTCCGTTAAAAAGTCGATCTGCGTCCCCGCGATCAGGTTGATCAGGCCGCCCGACGGACTCAGGAAAATGCGGATCATACCGCAGACAACCATGATGGAAATAAAGTGCGGCGCATAGAGCACGGTCAGCGTCACCCTCTTGAACCGCTTAAACCTTAGATGATTGATCATCAGGGCGATAATGACCGGAATCGGGAAGATCCACACC
>CAMWWR010000370.1 GCA_947178045.1 uncultured Clostridia bacterium | reverse complement strand
GAGCGGATGATCCGGATCGCACAGGGAGTACGGACGCCGGTCGCCAGAAATCAGGTGGTTTTTGATATGATCGAGGCCGCGGCCCGTGCCTGCATTGAGGGAACAAAGAGCGCACAGGCCGCGGCGGAGGAAATTGCAGAACGGATTTTGCTGTATTATTCCGAATTCGGGAGAGAGGCCGAGGCCGCGCGGCAGAATTGAGCGTCAGCCCTTCGTCCGCGTTTCCTCCCGATAACCGAGCTGACTGAGCCGGTTCTGCATGGCTTTGATTGCGCTGCTGTATTTTGAGAAGGCGTCGTAGGCCTTATTGAAATACTCCAGTGCGAGGGCCTCGTCCCCGCCGTCCTTCGCCTTCCAGGATTCGGTCGCCAGGCGGTGAAGCTCGAAGTGAGCCGATTTGAGCGCGGTGAATTCGCTGCAGCCCGTGATTTTCGGATCCGTCTGAGAGGAAAGCCAAAGCCCGAGCTTGCACTTTTCCGGCCGGTTGAGCTGAGCAAGCTTCAGCTGTTCAAAGCCGACCGCGTTGTTGTATACGCGCCACAAAAGAATGAAGTGGTCGATCTCGTAGACCTTCATCCAATCCTGCAGTGTGACGGCGGAAAAGCCGCGCACCATGTCGCTTCTCACATTGTCGATATAACGGCTGCACTTATATTCGTGGACTCCCTGGGCAAGGCAGTCCCGTCCCAGCTCCTCGTAGCTCTGCGATATGCTAGAGACCTGCTTGGTAAAATCCCGGGTGACGCTGGACTGCATGTCAATATCAGAAAATATATTATCTACCTTATCACTTATTTCAAGCATCTGCCCCGAGACCTTCTCCGTATTTTTCAGAGAATCCTGCAGCTTTTCATTGCCCTGGCCCAGGATGATGGTGGTGTCGTTCATGGACTGCGCAAGTTCTCCTATGTCGCGTGTCAGCTCGGAAACATAGCGCACGATATCCTCCGCCGAGGAGGAGGTATTGCTGGAGAGCAGCCGAACCTGTTCCGCGACGACCGAAAAGCCCCTTCCGGCCGTGCCGGCCCGGGCCGCCTCGATGGAGGCATTCAGCGCGAGCAGGCTGCTCTGGCTGGACACCTTTTTGACGATGTCGACGATCTCGCCGATCTTCTGGATCTTCTCCTGAAAATGCTGCACCTGCACATTGATGGCGCTTATTTTTTCCGAGGATTCGCTCACCACCCGGATGCTGTCGTTCATATTTGCCGTGCTGTCCTGCATTATGGAAAGCATCGCATGCGCGTTGTCACGGATATGCGCCATGCCGGTTGAAATATTATCAATGGAGGCTTCCAGATTCTGGCCCGCTTCATTCATCGCCGAGATGGATTCCGACTGCGACTGCACCTGATCCATCGTGTTTTTGACAAAGGAGTTGTCGCCGATCAGCTGCATGGCCTCGTTCAGGCGCATAACGACCTTGTTGTTTGAGCGCTTCAGGGCGTGGATCAATTCGTTGAATTTGCGGCCGTACGCCGGATCTGCAAATGACGAGACATCAATATCATCATACTGTCCCCCGATGGCCTGGTCCATTGCCTGCATCAGAAGCTCCAGGTCGTGTCTGTCCGACTGCAGCTCCGCTCTCGTTTTCTTAAACATTCCAGCTACCTCCCGATCTGATGCTTCTATTGATGTTTCCATTGTACCACGGCACGCCGGATTTTTCAAACGAATGAGGAAAAATGTCGGAGGTATGCGCAAAAATTACGGTTTCCCGCGCCTGCCGCACAATTTGTGCGATTTTGAGGAAAGCGGTTGAAACCTTTCTGATTCGATGCTATACTATGCTCTGTCACCGGGGGAAAAAATTTGTAGGCGTGCAAAGGCATGCAGATGGGAGCGGATATGGCAGAGAGAAAGGAATGGGCGGGGTTTCGGGGAACCGCATGGAAGGAAGAGGTCAACACCCGCGATTTTATTCAGAACAATTACACGGTTTACGACGGAGATGAGTCGTTTCTGGCAGGGCCGACCGAGGCGACGGACAAGCTCTGGGGGAGATTAAAGGAGCTGCAGAAGGAGGAGCGCGCGAAGGGCGGCGTGCTTGATATGGATACGGACATTGTTTCCACGATGACGTCACACGGTCCCGGATATATCTGCGAGGAGTACAGGGAGCTGGAGAAGGTGGTCGGCCTGCAGACGGACAAGCCGTTAAAAAGGGCGTTCATGCCGTTCGGCGGCATTAAGATGGCGCAGGAGTCGTGCGAGATGTACGGCTACACGCCCGACCCGTCCTTTGATAAAATTTTCAATGTATACCACAAGACGCACAATCAGGCGGTCTTTGATGCCTACACGCCGGAGATGCGCAGGGCGCGCAAAAATAAGATTATGACCGGGCTGCCGGATACCTACGGGCGCGGCCGCATCGTCGGGGATTACCGCAGGGTGGCGCTCTACGGCATCGATTTTCTGATTGAGGAAAAGAAAAATGATTTGGCGCGCTGCGGCAACGGGACGATGACCGAAAAGGTGATCCGCCTGCGTGAGGAGCTTGCGGAGCAGATCCGGGCGCTCGGAAGCATGAAGGAGATGGCGGCCATCTACGGCTACGATATTTCCGCGCCGGCGGCGAACGCGCGCGAGGCCGTGCAATGGCTGTATTTCGGCTATCTTGCAGCGATCAAGACTCAGAACGGCGCGGCGATGAGCGTCGGACGCGTATCCACGTTCCTCGATATTTATATCAAGCGGGATATGGACGCGGGCGTGCTGACCGAGGAGGAGGCGCAGGAGCTTATCGACCATTTCACGATGAAGTGCAGGATGGTGAAATTCGCGCGCATCAAATCCTACAACGAGCTGTTTTCCGGCGACCCGGTATGGGCGACGCTCGAGGTGGGCGGCCTCGGGCAGGACGGGAGGTCGATGGTGACGAAAACGGATTACCGCTTCCTCCACACGCTGGAAAATATGGGGACGTCCCCGGAGC
>CAMWWR010000369.1 GCA_947178045.1 uncultured Clostridia bacterium | reverse complement strand
GTGACAGACTGTACGCGCCCGGCGCTCAGCCCTCTCTTGATTTTTGCCCAGAGCAGCGGGCTGATCTCGTAGCCCACCATGCGGTCGAGCATTCTTCTTGCCTGCTGCGCATCGACCAGATCCATATCGATCGTGCGCGCGCTCTTGATGGAATTTTTTACCACATTCTTTGTGACCTCGTTGAAGGTAATGCGGTTCTTTTCGCCCTCCGGCAGCTTGAGCACATTTGCCAGATGCCATGCAATCGCCTCGCCCTCGCGGTCGGGGTCGGTCGCCAGATAGACCTTGTCCGCCTTTTTTACCTCCTTGCGCAGCTTGGCGAGAATCTCCCCCTTGCCGCGGATCGTGATATATTTCGGCTCAAATCCATGCTCCGCATCGATTCCCATCTGACTTTTCGGAAAGTCCCTCACATGTCCGTTTGAGGCGAGCACCTCATAATTTGCACCAAGGAACTTTTTTACTGTCTTCGCCTTGGACGGAGACTCCATAATTACCAGATTTTTAGCCATACGATATCCTCCTGTCAGAGCAATTCCTTATATGGTCCGGTCAGGGAATAATAATTCCCGGCCGGCGAATAAACAATTCCTTTCGCCTCCAGAGAAAACAGGATCCTGCTCAGCTCCGGGAGCGCATAATCCACATCCTTCATAAGTTCTTCGATGTGCCGCGGTTCCAAACGCAAATAAGCATACACTATTTTCTCCGCTTCTTCAAGGAAAAATTTATTTTTTATATTTTTTTGAGACTTCTCCCGCGCCGGGAATCGCCCCAGCAGCACCTCGAGAATGTCCGAGCTCTGCTCGACCAGGCACGCTCCCTGCCGGATCAGCTCGTTGCAGCCCGCACTCAGCGGTTCCCCGATCCTCCCCGGCACCGCGAATACCTCCTTTCCCTGCTCGAGCGCAAAATCGACGGTAATCAGCGTGCCGCTCTTTTTCCTCGCCTCCACAACGACAATTCCGTCCGCCAGCCCCGCGATAATGCGGTTGCGCTGCGGAAAATGAAACGGAAGTCCCGGCGAGCCCGGCGCGTACTCCGACAGGATACCGCCCCGCTCCGGCAGCTGCTCATACAGCCGGTAATTCTGGATCGGGTAGCATACGTCGACCCCGCTTCCCAGCACCGCGAAGCTGCTCCCGTGCCTGGCCGCGGCACTCTGGGCATAGCCGTCCACGCCCCGTGCCATGCCGCTGACGATCTGTATGCCCGCCTCGGCAAGCTCCGCCGCAAGCAGCTCCGCGACGCCCTTTCCGTAGACGGAGCATTCGCGCGCCCCGATGACGGCGACCGACGGCAGCTCCTCTGACGGCAGCCGCCCCCGGTAAAACAGCCAGTCCGGTCCCTGCGGCGCCATACATAGACGGTTCGGGAAGCCAGCTTCCTGCTTCGTTACAAAATATATGTCCCTCTCCTGCAGTTTATGAAACTCCTCCGCAAGTCCCTCCCGGTATTTCGGGTCGAGCAGTCCCTGCACTGCCTTCTCCGGGATTCCCGTGCCGAGCAGGCGCTCCCGCCCCGCCTCAAACACCTCCCGCGCACTGTCAAAATGCCGGAACAGCCTGGCTCTGGCCGCGCTGCCGGCCTCCTCCACCTTTGCCAGCCAGTACCAGTAAAGCTTGTCCGCAAAACCGCTCATTCGCACACCCTCCCCCGATAGGCGAGCGCCTCGCAGAGCTGCTCCGTCCCGATTTCCTCGCATCCGGCCAGATCCGCGATCGTCCGCGCCGTGCGGACAATCCGGTGGTAGGAGCGCGCACTCAGGCGATAGCGGTAAAACGCCTCCCTCATGATCGCCCGCTCCTTTTCGCCGAGCGGGCAGAACAGCTCCAGCTGTCTGGCCGAAAGCTCCGCGTTCGTCCGCAGGCCAAGTCCCTCGTAGCGTTTCCTCTGCCGCTCTCTCGCCCGGCATACGCGCGCCCGTATCTGCGCCGAGCTCTCCTGCCCTCCCCGCTGCATCAGCTCACTGTAGGTGACCGGTGAGACCTGAACGAACAGGTCGATTCGGTCGAGGATCGGCCGGCTGATTCTCGACTGGTAGCGGCGGATCTGCGGCTCCGTGCAGCGGCAGAGATTCCTGTCCGGGTAGGCCCCGCAGGGACATGGGTTCATCGCCGCCACAAGCATGAACGCCGCCGGGTAATCGCAGCTTCCCGCCGCCCGGTCCACCGTGATCCGCCTCTCCTCAAGCGGCTGGCGAAGCAGCTCGAGCGTGCGGCGGTCAAACTCCGCAAACTCGTCCAGAAACAGCACGCCGTGGGTCGCCAGACTGATCTCCCCCGGCTTCGGACGGCTTCCCCCGCCGGCCATGGCCGCCGGGGTGATCGTGTGGTGCGGCGCGCAGAACGGCCGCGTCCGGATCAGGCCGCCGTATTTACTCATCCGCCCGGAAACGCTGTATATTTTGGACAGCTCAAGACTCTCCTCCCGGGACAGCTCCGGCATGATCGACGGGATCCTCCTGGCAAGCATTGTCTTTCCCGAGCCCGGGCTCCCCGTAAACAGCAGATTGTGTCCCCCGGCGACCGCGATCTCGATTGCCCGCTTCGCCGCCGTCTGACCGCAGATATCCGCAAAATCCGGCGGGTTCGGAGAATCTGCCTCCGGAGCCTGCCCGGGTTCGGACGAATTCTCCCCGTTGCATTCCAGCCGAAGCTCCTCCCCGCGCAGAGCGCGCAGCACCTCCTCAAGGCTGCCGCAGCCCTGCACCTTAAGGCCCGGCACAAGCGCCCCCTCCGCGCGGTTTTTCGCCGGCACAAAAAGGCGCGAAAAGCCCTCCTCCCGCGCACAGCAGGCGATCGAGAGCACGCCGTTCACAGGGTTCAGCCTGCCGTCAAGGCTCAGCTCTCCCGCAAAAATTATCTTTTCTAAATCCTCATTGGGTATGCGGCCGAATGCGGCCAGAATCGCGATTGCGATCGGAAGATCAAACGCGGTGCCC
>CAMWWR010000368.1 GCA_947178045.1 uncultured Clostridia bacterium | reverse complement strand
CACCTTGAAGCACCCGAGCAGCTCGTACATTGGAAAATAGCGCCACAGTAAAAAGACCAGCAGCATCGGAACGAGCATCAGATAGAGCCGCCAGTCCCTCAGCACCGTTTTCAGAACATTCCGCCAGTGATGCTTTTCCACATCATCACGCACGGCCTGTTCGGGATTTTCGATGTAGGTGCCGCTTTCTTCATCGAAAATCAGATAATCGGTAACGTTCAGTTGCATTTCTCAAACCTCCTGTTATAATTATTTTCGTACTGTATTTTATTCGTAATATTCTTCGTTCTGTCTGCGCCGGCGCTCCTCCTGCATACGGATAAGATAGGCCCTCTGATCCTCAAAAAGCCCGTCCGCCCTTCGGGAGATCAGCACGACCACGATCGCAAACAGCAGCGAGAGCGAATCCGTGGTAAAAAACAGAAGCGCCGCTGCGGGCGTCCCTCCGAAGAAAAGCCCGATGAGCCCCCTCCCGAGCTGCGCGCCGATGTATGCCGCAGCCGCAAAGGCCGCCGTGAGGAAGGCGCTTTCCTTCACCCCTCCCTTGCCGCGCATCCGGAACAGCAGCATGGCCGCCAGCGCCAGACAGTTTCCGGCGCAGTATATGACAAACTGCTGCGCGCTCGCCCCCGAGGCAGCGCAGAATGCCGCTCCTCCTGCCACCGCGTGGATCGCCGCATAACCGCCCCAGCGCATCATGACAATGCAGACCACCGCTATGGTCGGCGAGAGCGTGTAGAGCTCCTGCGGAAACCATTCGACCGCGGCCGTCGCCGTGATCGTTTCAAAAACGCACAAAATAACTGCCATAATGCCGAGATCGATTGCCCTGTACTGCTTAAAGCTCAACTTCCCCATGTGAAACACCTGTCTTTGTCAAAATACATGCTGCACGCCGCCTCCGAAAATGCGTACCGTACGGCGCTCTGCCTGTGTAAAACGGATGCTCGCGGCGCTCTTTTCGGCAGCATCCGCGGCACTTCGGCATAAACCACAAACAAAATTTCCAAAATTACATTTTTTTGTGCGATATCTACAATCATTTTATCATACTCACCATGGAGTTTCAAGTAAAATATCAAGATAATTTATGTATAATTCCGTTCCTGCCATATTGAAAAGCAGACGGCAAACATATATAATCGAAGGGAAACCAGATTTCGCAGGAAGATTCGTTACCGTTCGGTCTTCGGCTTCCCTGCAACAAAAATTCAACAGTTTCCTGCGATGCAAAAAGGCTCCAGCCAGACATCGGGCCAGACGGCCCTGAAAGGAAAATGCCATGACAACCATCCATGTTTCACCGGACAGCAATCTGTCGGAAATTCTGCAGACCGTGCAGCCGAGCACCCGGATCCTGCTCGAAAAGGGCATTTACCGGGAAAAAGTTCAAATCTCCGTCCCGGAAATCGAGCTGATCGGAGCGGGCGCAGAGGATACAATTATTGTCTATAACGATTTCGCCAAAAAGCTCGATGAACGCGGCGCGGAATACAACACCTTCCGCACCTGGACAATGGCGGTGACCGCTCCCCATGTCTGCCTGAAAAACCTCACGGTGGAAAATGACGCGCTCTCCCCGGAAACCAAAGGCCAGGAGGTCGCGCTGACCGTATATGCGGACGACTTCTCCGCCGAAAACTGCCGTTTTATTTCGACGCAGGATACCGTTTTCTGCGGCCCGCTCCCGGACGATCTGATCGAGCGCTACAACGGATTTTTAAAGGACGAGCTCCGTGCCGCAGGCTCCGAACGGCAGATCTTTTGCAATTGCCTTATCGCCGGCACGGTCGATTTCATCTTCGGCTGCGGCGACGCGCTGTTCGAGAACTGCGAGATCCGGTCGCTGTTTGAGGTAAGAGGGCACGGCTACGCCGCTGCGCCGGCGCATGCCGACTCCTGCCGGATCGGATTCGTTTTCCACAAATGCCGTTTTTCCCGCGACCCGCGCGTGCCGGACGAATCGGTATTTTTAGCACGGCCATGGCGGGATTTCGGAAAATCCTCCTTCATCGACTGCGAATACGACGGACATATCGCACGGGCCGGCTTCGATAAATGGAACGATACAGAACGCGACAAAACGGCCCGCTTTTCCGAATTTCCAGGCAAATGCGAGGGCCGGGTTCCGTGGAGCAAAATCCTTTCCGCCGAGGAAAAGACAGCGCTTCTGAACTATTTTCCGGCGGCCTCCCGCCCATAACAGAACGTCCGCTTCCCTTTAATATATCATAGCCCGTATAACTCTCGGCCGTTTTTGAAAAATTTTCCAGACAAACCCTGCGCCCGACCGCCGCTCTGTGTCAGCGGCCGGGCGCAATATTCTTTTTCAGATTCAGCTGCAGCTTATCCCCCTGGTAGCCGCAGCTGCGGTAAAACGCGTGCGCTCCGGTCCGTGTCTGACCCGACACAAGCCGCACGCTCTCCGCGCCGGTCTGCTGCGCCCATTCCTCGACTCTGCCCAGCAGAGCCCTGCCGATTCCGCGCCGCTTCCATTCGGGATCTACCGCAATGCCCATGATATTTTTCATGTGCGGCGCGTAGATCACATCATAGCTGTTCGCGTGAACATAGCCGATCACCCTGTCCCCCGCGGCCGCAACCCATATCCGGTCCGCCTCGCTCTCCAGCAGCTGCCGAAGCTTTTCTTCGGTTCGTTCGGGCAGATAATCATAGCCCATCTCGTCCCGGTTCAGCCGGTATATGGCGGCCGCATCCCCGGGCTCCGCTTCCCGGATCATATATTCCGCGCGCGGAAGCGGCATTTTCACCGTTTTCCCATTCTCCGGCGCACCGCCCGATGAGCCTCTGTTCTCCGTCATAATGCCGCCCCCTAATCCCAGTTCAACACATAATTTCCGGATGCCGACCGGAATCGAAAAACCAGATAATATCTGCTTTTTTTATCTACGGTAATATCGGCGCTTCTGGTGTCGCTGTTCAGACA
>CAMWWR010000367.1 GCA_947178045.1 uncultured Clostridia bacterium | reverse complement strand
CGGAAAAGGGCGCGCGGGAAGCGTCTGCTGAAGGCGGCGGCCGTTATTACGCTGGTGAACGCGGCGGGACAGCTGTACGCGGAATTCCGCAGAAGCCGGGCGGCGAAGGAGGAAGAGGCGAACGAGGGCAACGTCCGCAAAATCTACAGCGCATTCGGCCAGGGCCGGGAGATCACGGTTGAGGGCAGCGTGGAGCAGGTAAAGCTTCAGACGATTCTGAGCGGCGTGAGCCTGAATCTCGCCGACGCACAGATCGACACCGATGTGTTTATCAGCGTCAGGAATGTGCTCGGCGGCGTGAGTATCTGCGTGCCGGAGGGCGTCAATCTGCGGTGTGATGAAAAGCTTATGTTCGGCGGGATCATGAAGGCCGTGCCGGAATACGAGGGGGAGAATGTGCGCACGATATACCTTGAGGCAAACAGCATATTCGGCGCTATTTCTGTCCGTGCTGCGAAAAGCGGGGACGATGGCGTAAGGGACTATTTTGAGGAGGAGACATTCCGGAATATTTCGAAGGAGAAAGTGTGAAAGGGCCAAAAGACTTGCAGAAAGTTTCACGGAGCGAGCCCTTTCAAAACTTCCGGTAGGATGCGATGCCTGCTCCGCGCAATTTTTTCATGGAAGGGGATGGAATTATTATGATAGTGGAGCCGAAGGTAAAAGGCTTTATCTGTATTACGGCGCATCCGGAGGGCTGCGCAGAGAGCGTGCGGCGGCAGGCCGCTTATGTGAAGTCCCGTCGGCAGGAGGGCGCGCAGGGGCCGAAGAGAGTGCTTGTGATCGGAGCCTCGACGGGCTACGGGCTGGCCTCGCGCATCAGCGCGGCGTTTGGCTGCGGGGCGGCCACGCTCGGAATCATGTTTGAGAAGGAGGCGTCCGAAAAGAGGACGGCGACGCCGGGCTTTTATAATACGAGGGCGTTTGAGCAGCTTGCCGCGGCCGAAGGCCTTTACGCAAAAACGATCAACGGGGACGCGTTCTCGGATGAGATAAAGGATCGGACGATCGCGCAGATTAAAGAGGAGCTCGGCACGGTCGATATGGTAATCTACAGCCTGGCCGCGCCGCGCCGCACAGACCGCGACGGCACAGTGTACACCTCGGTGCTGAAGACGACGGGGGAGGAGTATACGAATAAAACGCTCGATCTGCGTACGAACGGGATCTCGCAGGTGACAGTGCCGTCCGCGACCGCGGAGGAGGAAGCTGCCACCGTCAAGGTCATGGGCGGGGAGGACTGGCGGGAGTGGATCCGCCGGCTGTCCGGCGCGGGTGTACTGGCTGAGGGTGCGCTTACGCTGGCCTACACCTATATCGGGCCGAAGATCACGCATCCGATCTATTTCAACGGGACGATCGGCATGGCAAAGAAGCATCTCGAGCAGACGGCGCTCGCGATGCGGGAGGAATTCCGGGAGCAGAAGCTCCGGGCATACGTCTCGGTCAACAAGGGCCTTGTGACGCAGGCGAGCGCGGCGATCCCGATTGTGCCGCTCTACATGAGCCTGCTCTACCGGGTGATGAAGGATAAGGGACTGCACGAGGGCTGCATCGAGCAGATGGAGCGTATGTTCCGCGAGCGCCTGCTGCTCCCGGAAATCCCGACCGACGAGGAGGGGCGCATCCGCATGGACGACTATGAAATGCGTGCGGACGTGCAGGAGGCGGTCGAGAGGGCGTGGGATGCCGTCACGACGGAAAACGTGAAGGAATATGCGGACATCGACAGCTTCCATGAGGATTTTTATCACATGTTCGGCTTCGGCTATGATAATATCGACTACACAAAGGATGTGGATATCCTGTAGCGGGGGAAAGACCGGCGCCTGTTGTCAGGCTTGCATCCGGGGGCTCTGCGGCAGACTTCCCTCCAAGGCGAGCAGGTATTTTTTGCATTCCAGCCCGCCCGCGTAGCCGGTCAGACTGCCGTTTGCACCGAGCACCCGGTGACATGGAATAAGTATCATGATCGGATTGTGCGCGACGGCATTGCCGACCGCCTGAGAATAGCCCCTGCCGCCGGAGGGCAGCGAGGCGGCAATTTGACCGTAGGTTGTCGTTTCTCCGAAGGGGATATACAGCAGCGCGCGCCAGACGGCCTGACGGAATTCGCTGCCCTGCGGGGCAAGCGGGAGCGTCATGGCCGGCCGCTTTCCGGCAAAATACGCGTCGAGCCATCGGGCCGTTTCCAGGAATACGGGCAGGGACGGCGCACTCTCATAAGCCTCCGGCAGAGTGGAGGCAAAATATTTCTGATTTTCCAGCCAGAGCCCCGTGAGGCTGCTGCCGTCGCTGGCGAGCGTCAGAGAACCGACGGGGGAGGCGAGCTGCGTAATATAGGCAGCTGGTTTCATAGAGCATCCATCCTTTCTTCTGTTTTCGTGAATCCCTTATTTCAACAAATCCTTTTTATGCATTTCAATATGCTTCATAATATGTCCGATATTTCCTTCTCCCGCATACTGCAGCATATCAAAAAAGTTATTGTCCGGCGCGCACCAGTACAGCTCATTTTCCGCGCCGCTGACAGCCACTGCTTTATTTAACCTTCCGACATAGATTTCAAGATAGCAATTCTCCAAATAATAGGTAAAATCCATCAAATGCGAAAGAATAATATCGTCCCTTGTGATTGAGGTTTCCTCTTCAAGCTCCCGGTATGCCGCATCCAGTCCGTTTTCATTTTCTTCGATCTTTCCGCCGACAAAGTTTGATAATCCCCTGTATGGATTTTTCCTTCTTCTGCACATCAGTACCTTTTCCTCATTTTCATCAAATACTGCGATCGCGTTGTAGCCCTGCATGCTGCAACCCCTCCTTGAATTGTTGGTGACATTATACATGTCCTTTGGTCGGACGCAAATCGGCGCTGGTATAATGTCTGGCGACATTATACATGCCCTCCGGACATGATTGCCTCCGGCGGATGCGCACGATTCGCTGCGGTGCCTGTCC
>CAMWWR010000366.1 GCA_947178045.1 uncultured Clostridia bacterium | reverse complement strand
CGTCCAGGGAGATCACAAGCGGGTCCATCAGCTGCGCCGCGCCGTAATCAATCTGCACCTCGGTATTTTCCGTGAAGCTGCGCGACATGAGCGCCTCCAGATCAAACTCGATCTGCCTGCCGTCCGCCGTTATGACCGTCCCGGAGGAATAAAAGGATGTGCTCTCCTTCTCCTCATAGAAATGCCGCACGCTCAGGCTGCTGCCAAAGCTCTGCGTCGGCCTGACCTGCTGGTAATACGCACGTCCCGCCGGCCGGCTCCCGAGCGCCATAAGCGCGTCGTCCATCTGCTTCTGGAACCGATCCCGCATCTCGTCCATCAGACGTTTGGCGGAAATTTTTCTCGTGGGCAGCTCCCGCTTTCCGGAGAGAAGCATAAGCAGATTTCTCAGTCCCTCGTACTCCTTTTTGTCCTCCCCGAGAACGATTTCCTCATCCTCCGTCCGGACAAACAGCCGCTCAAAATCTGTCTGCATTTCGGAATAGATGACGCCGTACCCTGCCGTACCGCTTTCCCTGCTGTTTGTTGTTCTGCCTGTTGCCTGTTCGCTATCCGTAGCTGAGGGCGCTGTCGCTAAAGTCCCGCCGGTCTGATTTACGGCATTCCCCCAGCCCGCATAGGAAACAGCCTCAAGGCTCGTCTGCGAATACTGATGACTGCTCCGCATCGCGACGTTGCCAGACTGTATAACCATACGCTACACACCTCCATGTATTTTTTTCCGCGGCGGAGCTCAGGCTGCCCCGTCCGTCGGGCCGTTTTTCCGCCTTCAAAGGCAGGAGAGCCGCCGTCTTTCCCGTCTCGTCCACAGAGCGTCACGGAAAGGGCAGCAAAAAACCGGCATTTTCTATATCGGCAGAAAAACCGGTTTGCATTAGTTTACTGTGTGTGATATGATAAAAAGAAAAGGTATGAATCAATATGAATTCCGATAATTTCCACGCAAACCCGGAGCTTTCCCGTCTGGACGATGATATCCGGATCGTAAGCCGCTTTCAGGCCGTCCGGATCTGCCGCGCCGCGCTCAGCATCCTTCTGATCGCCCTTGAATTATTTCTGGCGTACCGCGGCTCCTATTCGTCGTCCGCGCTCAATATTCTTCTGTTCGC
Source organism: uncultured Clostridia bacterium (assembly GCA_947178045.1). Taxonomy (GTDB): domain Bacteria; phylum Bacillota; class Clostridia; order Lachnospirales; family Lachnospiraceae; genus RGIG4057. Next base: position 1,850 of record CAMWWR010000366.1, on the reverse strand, counting down.
GAACCTGACTCCCTGGCTTTTGGAGGAACTGCTCTTAGCCCGGCAGGAGGCAAAGAAGGACGCGAACAGCACGCCGGATATCCGCACACGATCGGAAGCCCCCGCTGCGCAGCCGGCCGCCATGCCGTACCTGCGGAAGCATTACCACTATTCCAGGCTGCGCTTTACCGCGGAGACCGTCAGCTATTTTATGACCTGCCTGCTGCTCCTCCTGTGGCAGGGCCGCGGCTCCAAGGCCGGCGATACGGCTGATTGGCTGCGCAATGCTCCTGTTTTCCTGCTTTCCATTATTGTTCTGCTGCGGCTGGCCGCGCCGTATTATCTCGCCTGGCGCATCCGGCACCGGCTGCTGGACGGCAAAATGAAATAGAGCCCGGGAAACCCGGGCTCTGTCTGATATTTGACAGGGGCGAAAAAAAGCGCCTTCCCTGTCTGAAGTTTTCTCCTATACGATCTCGATGCGGTCGAGATACTCCCTCTTGTACATTTCAATATACTGGCGATACCGCGGATCCCGCCCCTCGTGCAGCTCGTCCTGATATTTCTTGCGGTCAAACGCTTCATGCACCGTCAGCTTCTGCATCAGGTAGATGGCGATATTGGAGCAGTGGTCGGAAATACGCTCCGTGTTCGTGAGAATTTCCGTAAAGCTGATCCCGTTGTCCGCCGTGCAGGTGCCCCCGCGCAGCCGCTTGATATGGTTGCGCTTCATCCGGTCCACGATATCGTCGACAACCTCCTCCATCGGCTCTACAAATGCGATCTTGTCAAGGTCGTCGCTCTGGTACGCGTCGACCGTCAGGTCAATCACGTTCCGGATGGCTTCGAACAGCACCTCCAGCTCCTTTTGTGCGTCCGGCGTAAAGGTGCTCTTGTTCTCGTACATGTATTCCGCCGTCTCCGACAGGTTGATGCAGTAATCTCCGATCCGCTCAAAATCGCTCACTGACTGCAGAATCTCGGTGGCCAGATGGGAATCCTCCTCCGTCATTGTGTGGTAGGTGACGTTCACCATGTACGCATTGATGCCCGCCTCGCTCTTATCGAGAAAATCCTCGCCCGCCTTCAGCTCGGCAAGCGGCTTTTCCGAATATCCGTTCAAAACCAGCCCCGTCACGATGGCCGCATTCTCCCTGACCACGCTGCACATGTCGAACAGTACCTTGCGGCACTGTCCCATGGCCACCTGCGGATTCTTCAGGAAGGCGTCGTCCAGACAGTCGAGCGTCCTTTTTTCCCTGACCTCCTCGCCGTCCCGGATCAGCCTGTGCAGCAGTCTGTCCACACTGTTCACGAACGGCATCAGCAGCAGGGCCGCGATCAGATTGATTCCTGTGTGCATATTGGCGATATCGCCGCGGTTGACGACGCTCCCCATTCTTTCAAAATGGAAAATCGCATTCAGCCCGAACACTCCGATGCCGAATACTGCGAGACTGAACACATTGAACAGCACATAGCAGAGCGACGTCCGCTTCGCGTCCTTATTGTTTCCGATGCTCGCCAGCACGACCGGCACGCATTTGCCGATGTTCTGCCCGAGCAGGATCGGCAGCGCGGTCGCCACCGTGATCGAGCCCGTGGCGGACAGCGCCTGCAGGATACCGACCGACGCGGAGGAGCTCTGAATAACAGCCGTCAGAAGAAATCCGACCAGGATGCCGATCAGCGGATTTTTGAAGGAGACGAACAGCTCCTGGAACCGCGCCGAGTCCTTGAGCGGAGCGAAGGTGTCCTCCATCGTCGTCATGCCCCAGAACAGGATGCCGCAGCCGATGAGAAGATTAGCGATATTGTTCATGTGGCGTGGTTTCGCGAGCAGCAGAAGGACCGCACCGATAATGATGATG
>CAMWWR010000365.1 GCA_947178045.1 uncultured Clostridia bacterium | reverse complement strand
GCTATCGTCTCCTCGGAGATAGGCGGCTTCAGCTGATATTTGTGACTATCAGCGCCGAAGCGGGAAAAATCCGGGTCCTTTTCTCCGGCTCGTTTAAGCTGTTTGCGCAGTTTGCTAACCCAGGCGGGCTGTGTCCTTTTTGCCATAACAGATTCTCCTCTTGCAAAACCATCCGGAAAATGTGGTGCATGATTCCCTGGTGCCGATAGCCTGGTTAATTCCGGAGGGTAAGACTTTTGGTTCTCAGCCATGTTGAACATTTCCTTCACTCTTTCACTGGATTGCTGCCCTGGAGGCCGGGCTCTGTATTGTGTGGAAAAAATATCAGGTATTCTCGAGAGCTTCCAACGCTTTTCTGAACCAGATACAAAAAGAACTGGAAGCTCTCAAGCGTATGCTGACCATTCTGGATTAGGGAAGCGCGGATTAAATCAGCGCTTCCTCAATCAAATTCATCCTCCGAGCTGATGCTCCGCACATAAAAGCGTATGCACAGCACGATAAGCAGCACAACGGCCGCGCCGAGCGCTCCGCACAGAATGCTCATGGCATTTTTCTTTTTTTCGTACTCGCTTGTCTTTGCCAGAAGCTCGGTCAGCTTCCGGTTTGCATCCGAGGTGTCCTTCACCGTGACAATCTCCGGCACATAGCGCTGCACCGTGTATTCCTCCCGGTCAAAGCGGTACCAGCCGCTCTCCCCCGCCTCATTTTCCAGCCGGAGCAGACAGAACGAGGCGTCCGGCTCAGTCATGTAGGCCGCAACCGTCTCGCCATCGATCAGAAGCCAGTCCGCGGAATAGCCCTCCGGCGGCAGCTCCCCCTCCGGCAGAGCCGCCACGCGGTAGCGCCAGACACCCTTGAGCAGCAGCTCCTCCCCGTCCCGCTCCAGAGAAAATGCCCGATCTCCGGTCTGTGACGGATCCCTGTCCGGCTCCGGCTCCGCCGTCGGGGCCGGGGCTTTCCGCACCGCCATAATGTGATAGACGCGGACATTCCCGTTCTCCGCCGTGACCGTGACATTGATGTGATTTTCGCCGTCAGAGAGCCGGTCGTTGCCCGAAATGCTGACGCTCGCCCCGGCATCGTCCGGCACGGCGCTGACGATCAGCCGCTCCGCATCCGCGTCAAGCTCCGTCTCATACTCCGTGATCTCCGGAGAGAACTCCGGCACGAGCGTACCCGGACTGATGCGCAGCGCGGATACGAGGGCGTTGTCGGAGGCATCCGACGGAGCCGCGATCTCGACAGTATACGGCTCCGAGAGCACCGACATGGAATTCCCGTTTTCGTATATGTACACCATCGGAACGCCGGTGATCCGGAACGGGCAGGGGCCGCGCTTCAGCGCCCGGAACACCATCACATAATTCCGCAGCCGGCTCGACGGTGAGGCGTCCATATCGGACACCTTTAAATACCCGTCCCCCCCGGTAATGCACGCCGGCCCGCTGACATATTCCGCGAGCACCGCATCATAGGTAAAATAAGCCTCAAAATCTCCAATGGTCGCATCTGACTCCAGGGACAGGGTAACGGTAAATTCCGTCCCTGCCACCGCCTCATCCTCGGTAAAAAAGCGGATCGTCGCGCTCGCCGCGAATACCTGCACATACTGTGCCGCCTGCACAAACAGGATGCACAGCAGCAGAAGTGCCGCTATTTTCCTTCTCTGTCTCATAAGCTTCCCCCTTGAGTCCTGTGATCTATCCTTGCTCCGCGGAGCTGGTTCCCGCATCCTGCCGAAAGCTCCGGGAAGGTTCCCCGCATGGGTTCCTTCCCGGAGCTTTTATGCGCACGCCGATGCAGCGGAATTATGCCACTAAAGTGGCGCATCGGCGGCGCGGCGAGTAGCGGAGAAAAGCGTTCCACTACTCGATTGAAAGGCTCGCACTTATGGGCGTGCAACCGTGATCGTGTACTCTCTGATATCTCCGTTTTCCGCGGTCACGCTCACCACGATCGTATTGTTTCCGCTGCCGACCGCGTACCAGGTCGCGCCTTCCACCGATGCCTTTTTGCTGACCGCCTCGGCCTCGACCTGAATCAGCTCGCAGTCGCTGTCCACAACAAGATAATACTCCTGCTCCAGCGCCATGTTGAAGGTCGGCGTCAGCGCAAGGTTGTTTCCGCTGCCGTCCGTAACCTTGAGCGTCTTCAGCCAGTTGTTCGGATTCCACGCCGTCTCAGGCTTTCCGCACGCCTCCTCCGGCATATTCAGGTAGACCGGAATCGAGAACACAAGCGGCAGATCTCCGAATTCCGCGTAGGCCGAGGCCACCTTGCGTCCCTCCGAGTACGGCGCTTCGACATTCGCCATATACTGGTGCGAATAGGTCGAGGTCGGCGTCACGTTGAACTTCTGCAGGTAGATCGTGTTCTGCCCTCTCGAAATGTAGGAGTAGCCGATATAGTACGCGCCGCCGAGAATGGAGCGGTACGGGTCGGTCCACGGAATAAGCATGCTCGTGTTCAGCGCCGCGTTCGTGCTGCCGTTTCTCGCGTATTTCAGACCGTTCGCAATCGCGCCGCCGGCCACCGTGCTGTGGTACGCCCCGATGTTGTAGAAATTGTACAGCCCCTCAAACCCGGACACTGTCCCGGTCACGCTGTTACTGAGCGACGATGTGCCGATGACGACCTCCTGCTTTACGCGGGAAGCCAGATGGAACGGGCTGACGCCGGAATATTCCGCTGCCGCCATAAAAATCTCGCCGTAGGTCATTTTCCCCTCCAGCCCGTTGGCGTCCCTGTACTTCACCGACTTGTTGGAGAGCGCCGTATTTTTCAGGATGCTCTCCACACCCTCGAGCGTCTGGTAGGACGGCTCGTAGGTCAGAAGCTCAAACTGGAAGACATTTGTCTCGTCGAGGAAGTTTCTCGGGTCCATATAGTAGGCGATTGCCTCCCTGGACGCCGTAACCAAGGTCTAGCCGTCATACACGATAAAGATGTCCGTATTCCAAT
>CAMWWR010000364.1 GCA_947178045.1 uncultured Clostridia bacterium | reverse complement strand
CATTTATGGCGAGGATATTCGTCTCGTCAGCAATCAGCACGATTTTGCTCATGCACCGCTGAATCGCCTTGACGGCGGTCTGAAGCTGCTCGAAGGTCTGTTCCATTTCACTGTAGGAGGTCTGTACCTCCATGGAGGTTTTTTTCAGCTCCTCGATCCTGTCCTGAGCGTCGGATACGGTCTGAGCGATGCCGTCCCGCACCTGGACGAAACGGTCTGCGGCCCCTTCAATATTGACAAAGGACTGGTCGAAATTTTCCAGCTGCGTCTGAAAATGCTCCGCCTCTTTCAGTACACTGCCGAAGGAGCTGGCCACCATGCTCAGCTCGGACAGTGACTCCACCTCTTTTTTTACCAGCCTTTCTCTGTAATCGTTCAGGCTTTCCGCCACATGCAGCACCGGATAGAGACTTTTTTCGTCGTGACGGATCTGCCCCGGCTTCCGTCGGCCGTTCTTTGAAAATATCATTCCGCATCCTCCCTTATTCAAATACCACGCAGCTCATGGACTGATTGATGAACTGGCTGTTGTAATGCTCCCCGTAGCCCACGAAGCCGGCATGGCTGCCGAGCCGTTCCATCTCCTGAAGATAGGTCTGCATATAGCCGCGCTCGCTGAACAGCTTGTAGCGGAACAGGCAGTTGACGGAGAAGACCGCCGAACGCTTCGGAAAATCCCGGCAGATCGTATCGATGGTGTCCTTTACGATCGCCGGATAGTCCCCGAGCTCCAGCAGGGTCAGGACATCGGAATCATTTACCTGGCGGTAGCAGGCGAGCGAGCTGCCGTCCACCTCCTTGATCGAGATAATGCAGGTATCGTCCCCGTTGATCTTTCCAAAGGGATTCTGGAAGGTCCGGGTCACGATGTCGCGGTCGCTCACCTGGAGAAGGCTCTGGTATACCTGCTTGGCCGGCTTACCGTTCAGCGAGCCGATTATGTATTTTGCCCGGTCGGTATTTGAGGCGATAAAGCGGTAGTTTTTGAGCGGATGATAGATATTTTCCTTGTAGGTTTTGACGCGCCCGTTCTGGTTCCGGATCAGCGCGTAGGCGACAGAATCAGGATAGACCCGGCCGTTGGCGGATACCATGCCGTCGCCGCCGGTTCCGCCGGTCAGCTGGATGCCGTTTTCTCTCAGCACCGTGTACATGGTGGTCAGCACGCAGGCGTCGTTTCCGGAGCAGAAGTCGATGCACACCGTGTCGTGCGCGGAACCGTTCACCTTATGGACGTCCTGCTTCAGACGGCTGATATATTTTACCGGCATGACGGATACCTGCTCCAGTACATTCGCTACGGCGGTGACTCCGCCGGAGAACGCTATAACACTCACTCCGTTCTCTGTGACACCGGTGTCGTAGCTCGTTCCGATGCACCCGATGCTGGGAACGCCGGGATACAGCTTTTCCAGCTCCTTTACATGCCCCTTAAACTGAGCAGTGTTTGAAAACAGCATAATAAATTGCGGAGCGTCCATCCCGCGGACCGCATCCGCCAGATTTCCGTTCCGGCTCGTTCCGAAAAATTGTCTCATACAGCAGCCTCCCTCTCGTATAACGGCTTATTCTGTGCATTTCCAATGGTCTTAATTATACTTGATAATGAGAGGATGCGTCAATACCTATTCCGGACTTTTATCAGGGAAGGGCGCAATTCCCTAATTTGCCACATACATCTGCTTGTATGGATTTTTGCTGTCGGGGGATATGACCGTAAAGACGGAATCCATGATTTCTTCCGGATTATGGCCGAACAGGCGGCAGTACTCCGAAACATATCCGCTTATTTCGTCAAGCTCCAGGCTGTCTGCAATTTTGACAGTGACCTGGCGGGGGAAGCGGATTTCCCGGCAGTCGCCCCGCAGGAACATTTTTCCGCCATGCATTCCGGTGCACGGGAAATTTCCGACGATGCGGCGTTTTCCCGCATTCAAACCGAGAACGATGATCCGGCCGCCGGCCTGGTATTCGCCGAGAAAGCTTCCGGTGACGCCGCCGATCACCATGACCGGCGACCGGTCCTTATATGCCTTCATGTGGATGCCGGCGCGGTAGCCGGCGCTGCCCTGCACGAAGATTTTGCCGCCGCGCATCGCATAGCCGGCGGCGTCCCCGATGCTGCCGTAAACCGCGATCTCGCCCGCGTTCATGGTATCGCCGACGGCGTCCTGGGCGTTGGCGCGCACCGTGATGGAAGCGCCGTTGAGATATGCACCGAGCGCGTTGCCGGGAACGCCGTCGATCGTAATCTGCTTACCGGACATGCCCGCGCCGATAAAACGGTGTCCGCAGCAGCCGGTGAGATGACAGGCCGGCCCGTTTTCGCGCAGCCATTCATTTACTTCCCTGTAATCGAGCCCGCTGATATCGAGCTCGCCGGCAGTCGGCGCATTGCCTGCGGGTTCGCCGGTATTAAGCCCGCAGGGCTCGAGCTTACTGGTATTGATATCCGTCATTTATGCCATACCTCCGAAAAATTTTCTGAAAAAGAGTTCTGCCGCTGTCCGGCACGGGAACGGCCGGAAATTCCTCCTATTCTCCCGCATGGGAAATGCCGAGGATGCTCAGTTCCTTCTCCGTCAGTCCGATGCCCCGCAGCATTAAGCGGTTGCCGCGCAGGGCCTCAATCGAATTGATGCCCATGCCGCCCATCAGCTCTTTGATCTCATGCCGCCATGCCGTCATGAGGTTGATCAGGCGCTCGCTTCCGATCTCCGGATCGAGGCGCTTCACAAGCTCCGGATTCTGTGTGGCGATCCCCCAGTTGCATTTGCCGCTCTGGCAGGTGCGGCAGAGATGGCAGCCCAGGGCGAGCAGGGCAGCGGTCGCCACATAGCAGGCGTCAGCGCCGAGCGCGACCGCCTTTACCACGTCCGCTGCGCTGCGGATGCTGCCCCCGGCGAGGAGGGAAATATTGCCGCGGATGCCCTCCTCGCGGAGCCGCTGATCCACGGCCGCCCGGGCGGG
>CAMWWR010000363.1 GCA_947178045.1 uncultured Clostridia bacterium | reverse complement strand
GTGGCTGCATTGCAGCAGGCAGGGGATTTTTCCATATCAATTCCCATGGTGGTGCAGAACCTTGTCCGTTCTCACCGTATTCTGACATCAATGTGCGCGATACCTCGTTGCGTGAGGCATTGAAATCAAAGCTGTTTATAGCTCTGCGGGACGGGGATGTACTTGTGGACGACCATGTTGGAGGATGTGTTCTGTATGAGAAGCGGGAGCAGGTGGAAGGGCTGTTGGCGGTAAAATAATAATCAATCTTTGTAAAAGGTGAAAATGAAAACCAGGAGCTGATAGGCCGATGGCAACATTAAAAAATCTGATTCGCCGGACAAAGGTATGGATTCGGCAGGTTAATTTAATGTATCACGGAAAAATCGGAGTTGAGCTTTTAGCTGATGAAGAATATTTCCTGAGATACATCATAGAAACAAAACATTATTTGGCAGAACTTGTGGTTGAGCCAGATGGTTTCCATCCGTATCGCCATGTAAGTTTTACAGCGTTTGACTTGGACAGAGAAGATACATCGTCATACGCATACTGCTATTATGACGACGAGGAGAGTACAGAAGACGATATTTTTAACTGCCTTGATGAAGCAATCTCATATATTTTAAGTTAAGGAAACGATGGTTAAATTATCGTTTCCTCAGCAGATGTTATCGCGGCAATCTTTTATAGTATCGACGGCAGATTTATAAAATGAGCGCTCAGCAGTACCAATCGGAAAAGGAATGGAAAAACAGAGCACTTGACAAATTCCTGTTCTGATGCTATATTTGGGAAAAACAGGGCAATGTCGTGCGTTTGTCCGCGCGGTATTGCCCCGGAAGCCGGAGTTTTTTTCTGCCGGACTTGTTTTAGAACTGAGCAGGATTTGATTTTGATACTGATTTGGTTTCGGATTGGAGGACCCCATGTAAGCATATTCCGACAAAGGAGGACACAAAGCGCGGGCGCCGATAACGGCGGTTGGTGTTTTTTGTGTACCGATTTGGTTGGAATATTCCTGTAGCAGCAGGGGTCTTTTTTCTATGCTTTTTTAAGATAAAAGGACTGCCATAATGTTTTATGGTGTGTGATGCTGTGGAAGATATTCCGTTCTTTCACGGCATTTTTTATGCGCACGCCCGCAAATGCGCGCGAACGCGCATGGGAAGATAGTCGCTTGCAGCGACATGCGGGCGGCGCGGCGAGCAGCGGAGAAAAGCATTCCCCTGCTCGATTACGCAGGGGCGCGAATAGAAGTTCGGCTGCTGAGGCAGCCCACGCCCCGCGCAGGCGAACAGGCGATGGCATGAGGCGGCCGGCGGCCCGGACAGCGGGCGGCCAGGTCAGAAAAGGAGGTTTTCGTATGGAACAAATTTATAAATATCCGCGGACGAGGCATCTGGAGGGCTCCAGGGAGCAGGCAGGGGACGAGGATTTGAAAACGGTAAAAATGACTGAGCTGATGGGAAAATATCTTGTGCTCGAGGAAAAGGTGGATGGTGCGAACTGCGGTATCAGCTTCGGCGGCGACGGGACGATGTATCTGCAGAGCCGGGGGCATTTCTTGAACGGCGGCTACGGGGAGCGGCAGTTCGATCTGTTCAAGCGCTGGGCCGGCTGTTTTGAGGACCAACTGTGCAGCCTGCTCGAGGATCGGTATGTCATGTACGGAGAATGGCTCTATGCAAAGCATACCGTGTTTTATGACCGTCTGCCCCACTATTTTATGGAATTCGATATTTTTGACAAGCAGGAGGGAAAGTTTTTCTCCACAAGAAGGCGCAGGGAGTTTTTGAAGGATGCGCCCTTTGTGAAATCGGTCCGCGTGCTCGCGCAGGGCTGCTTTGAGAGTACGCAGGAAATCGCGCGGTGGATTGGCCCGAGTCTTTTTATTTCGGAGCAGCGGGAGGAGAGTTTTCTCAGACAGTGCAAAAGGAGTGGTGTGGATGCGGAGCTCGCCGCGCGTCAGACGGATCTGTCCGGCACGATGGAAGGAATCTATATCAAGGTGGAGGACGGCGATTATGTGACCGACCGCCTGAAATATGTGCGCGCTTCTTTTCTGAATACGATCCTTGATTCGGAAAGTCATTGGGTGAACCGGCCGATCATCCCGAATTGCCTGGCAGAGGACGCGGAGCTTTTCGGGTGAGCGGGTACCGACCGCAGGCAAAGAAAAATCGCGCAGAACAGAAAAAGGGAATGACGGAGCAGAAAGAAAAATCCGGCGAAACAGGAAAAGAAAATGGTGGAGCAGAGAGAGAAATCTGACAGAAGGGAGGAAAATATTTTGACCGACAGAAAAATTCTTACAGAGATCCGAAGGGACGACTTTTCCTTTGCGCGGCTTACGGAATGCTGCCCGGAGCTTCTCCGGCTGAAGGGCGTCCCGCAGAATCCGGAATATCATGCCGAGGGCGATGTGTACCGCCACACGGAGCTGGTATGTGAGAGACTCACGGAGCTGCCCGGGTGGGAGCGGCTGGCGGATGAGGAGCAGGAGCTTTTGTTCCTGGCAGCTGCGTTCCATGATATCGGAAAAGTTTTCTGCACAAAGCAGGAGAACGGGAAGTGGGTTTCGCCGAAGCATACGGCAGCCGGGGAAAAGGAATTCCGACAGTTAGTCTATCGGGAGGCGGAGCGGTTCGGCCTGACGTTTGCGCAGCGGGAGCTTGTTGCGCAGCTGATTCGGCATCACGGGCTGCCGGTATGGTCCTGGGCGAAAAAAAGGCCGGAATATGGTCTGCTGAAGGCGGCGGAAAGCATTCCGCTGCGGTTTTTGTATTTGCTGTCCATGGCGGACGTCACAGGGCGGGAAAACAGAGCAGGCGAGGAGCTGACCGGGCATGTGGAGCTGTTCGGCGATTACGCGAAGGAGCTTGGGATATGGGACGGGGCATACGCCTTTGCAAACTCGTACACGAGATTTCAGTATTTTCACAGAGACGATCTGCCGCAGGAGGCACAGCTGTACGACGATACGTCATTTGA
>CAMWWR010000362.1 GCA_947178045.1 uncultured Clostridia bacterium | reverse complement strand
ATCTGAGGGAATATCTCGAATATCCGGACGAGGACGGCACGGGCGAGGCGAAGCCTGACAGGTGCGCCGGAGATCGTGTTCGATCATGTGAGCTTCCGCTATGAGGGAGCCGAAGAGGATACGCTGCACGATATATGCCTGACGATACACCGGGGCGAAAGGGTGGCGCTCGTCGGGCTGAACGGCGCCGGAAAAACGACCCTTGTCAAGCTTCTGTGCGGCCTGTACCGGCCGACCTCCGGGGAAATCCGCATCAACAAAACGGCGTCGAACCGGTTTCGCCGGAAGGATTATTACAGGCTGTTTTCGGCGGTATTCCAGAAGGTAAACACGGCATTTTTCACGCTGGCCGAGACCGTTTCCGGCAAAGCGCCGGAACAGACCGATCTGGCGCTGGCCGAGCAGTGCATGCGGCGGGCGGGACTGGGAGAAAAGCTTGATTCGCTTTCGCAGGGAATCCTCTCGAAACTGGACAAGCAGGTTAATGAGAACGGGATCGAGCTCTCGGGGGGCGAGCTGCAGAAGCTGATGCTGGCCAGGGCGCTGTACAAGGATGCGCCGGTCCTTGTTCTCGACGAGCCGACCGCGGCGCTCGACCCGATCGCGGAGAGCCGGATCTATGAGCAGTATAAGGATATGACGAAGGGGAAAAGCTCCCTGTTCATTTCCCATCGGCTGGCATCCACGCGCTTTTGCGACCGGATTCTGTATTTGAAGGACGGAAAAATCGCCGAGGAGGGCTCTCACGACTCGCTCATCGCGGCGGGAGGCGAATATGCCGAACTCTATGAGCTGCAGAGCTGCTGGTATCAGGACGGCGCAAATCCGCAAGCCTCTGAAAGAGGGCAAGCCTCTGAAAGAGGCTTTGCATCCGCGGGAGGCTCCGGGGAAGCAATGATTTAATCAGCGCTTCCTTAAGAAAGGAGGAAAAGACATGAAGCTGAAGGAACATATTTCTATTTTCAGGCGCGCGGTGAAAATGCTTTTTGAGCTGAACCGCTCCTACATGCTGTGTACAATTTTCGGCTGTTTTGTCAGTTCGCTGATCCCTTACATTCCGATCTGGTTTTCGGCGAAGCTGATCGACGCGATCTGGGCCGGCGCGGCGGCGGAACGCATCGCAATGTATGCCGCGCTGACGGTGGGGCTTACCTTTTTGCTCGGCCTTCTGCGTAAATTGGCAGGAGTGGTGGAGGATGAAAAGTACGGAGTCCTGTACCGGGAGCAGGAATGGAACTATTCCAAAAAGGAAATGGAAATGGAATATTCCGGCATCGAAAGCCGCGATGTGGCGCTGCTGCTGGAGCGCATCCGGATCGAGAGCCAGACGGGCTATAACCTCTGGTATCTGACGATGAGCGTCCGCAATCTGATCTGGTATACGACGAGCATTTTGGCCTCCCTGTCCCTGATCCTGTCCTTTTTCCTTCTGGATGCCGTTCCAGCTTACGGAAAGCTCGGCCTGGTGGCCGGGATCCTGCTCAACGTGTTTTGCGAAATCTACAGCACGACCAGAGGGGAGAAAATCAAGCAGGACTTTTTTAAGACCAACGTGCATCTGAACCTGCTGGGCAACAAGTACAGCGAATGCTTTTCCGACTACAGCATGGGTATGGATATCCGGCTCTACGCGATGGGGGAGAGGATATCCGGCAGCAAGATAGAAACGGATATGAAATACTGTGCCGACAGCATAAAAATAGATATCAAATGCGGGCTACTTTCCCTTCCGGGTGTGGTGCTGAACCATCTGCTGAGATTCGGCGCTTATCTGGTGCTGATCTCGGCAGCGGCTGAGGGAGCGGTCTCAATCGGCTCTATCGCGAAGTATGTCGCCTGCACCATGCTTTTGCTGGAGGCGATCGCCAAACTGGCCGGGATTCTGCAGAAGGCAGCGGTCAATAACCGTTATCTGAAGCGCTATTTTTCCTATTTTGACATTCCGAACAATATGTATCAGGGGACGCTCACGGTGGAAAAGCGTCTGGACACGGAATATTATGTGGAGTTCCGGGATGTTTCCTTCCGGTATCCGAACACGGAAAATTATGCGCTGCGCCATATCAATCTGAAGTTCAGAGTCGGGGAAAAGCTGGCTGTCGTCGGAATGAACGGGAGCGGCAAGACGACCTTTATCAAGCTGCTCTGTCGTCTCTACGATCCGACGGAGGGAGAAATTCTGCTCAACGGCGTGAACATCAAAAAATATGATTATGACGAGTACATGTCCATTTTCTCCGTCGTGTTCCAGGATTTTCAGCTTTTCGCCTTTACCGTCGGGCAGAATGTGGCGGCGGCGAAGGAGTACGATGAGGAGCGCGCTGCCCGGTGTCTTGCGCGGGCGGGGTTCGGAGAGAGGCTGAGCGGTCTGCCCGCCGGGCTGGAAACCTGGCTCTACAAGGACTATGAAAAGGACGGCGTGGAGATTTCCGGAGGCGAGGCGCAGAAGATCGCGCTCGCGAGGGCGCTGTACAAGGACGCGCCGTTTATTGTGCTGGACGAGCCGACCGCTGCGCTCGACCCGGTCTCGGAATACGAGGTGTACAGCAAATTCAACGAGCTTGCCGGGGAGAAAACAGCGATCTACATCAGCCACCGCCTTGCCTCGTGCCGGTTCTGTGACAGTATCGCCGTCTTTGACAAAGGCAGCATTGTCCAGCGCGGCTCCCACGAGGTGCTGCTCGCGGATGCGGGCGGAAAATACAGCGAGCTCTGGAACGCGCAGGCGCAGTATTATACGGAGCAGACGCCGGCCTGCGGCTGAAAAAGCATATTGCAATCCCGAACCCCGTATGTCATAATGCCAGTAGGTACAAGAGGGAGGGAGAGGGCATGCGGATTGCGCTGTGCGACGATTCACCGCAGGATCGGGCGGCCGTAAAGGAGATTCTGGGCGGCATGGGGCTGACGGCGGAGGTGTTTGATACGGGGGAGGCGCTGCAGGCGGCTTTTTGGAAGCAGCCCTGCGACATTGTCC
>CAMWWR010000361.1 GCA_947178045.1 uncultured Clostridia bacterium | reverse complement strand
TTTGGACCCTTCCATTTTTGGGGACAACTTTTATTCTTTCCGAAACCGCTATTGTGAAATGGGCGGATTCAACCAAAAGCAGATAGTCAAGTATAAGGACCTTGACGCCCTGATCCGGAAAGAGCATAGCATCGCCTACCGGGTAACAAAGGACGAAGCCCTGGACCTCCCGGAACAGACCTTTGAGACCAGGGTTATCCCCATGAATAAGAAGGAGCGGAACAGACTTTACAGTATTCTGGACACGGAAACCCTGGCGAGCGTTCTTGAATACTCCGAACAGCCAAACGAATACATCGGCGAGCTTGGTATCCGCAAAAAAATCGATATTCTTTCCTGCCTTGAAATAACAGACACCGTCGAGTATCTGCATCAGCTGGAAAAGGCGGAGCGCGATACACTCCTGGAGCTGATGGAGGATGAGGTAAAACGTGAGATTCTGCTTCTCAGCTCGTTCGACGAGGACGAGATCGGAAGCAAAATGACGACAAATTACATCTCCATCCATGCAGAGATCAATGTGCGGCAGGCCATGCACGCATTGATTGAACAGGCGGCGGATAACGACAATATTTCCACGATTTATGTGGTGGATGAAGATGAAACGCTGGTCGGTGCAATCGATCTGAAGGATTTGATTATCGCGAGGGAAAACACCTTGCTCGACAGCATTATCATGACCTCGTACCCTTACGTCTATGCAAATGAGCAGATCGAGGATTGTATTGAGCGTATTAAGGGATACTCGGAAGATTCCATTCCTGTTTTGGATTCCGATAATAAGCTGAGAGGCGTTTTGACCTCTCAGGACATTACCCAGCTTGTGGATGATGAAATGGGAGAGGACTATGCAAAACTCGCCGGTCTTTCCGCAGAGGAGGATCTGCATGAGCCATTGAAAAAGAGTATAGGAAAACGTCTGCCCTGGCTTTTCATTCTTCTCGGACTGGGCCTGCTGGTATCCAGCGTCGTAGGCGCTTTTGAAAGTGTTGTCGCTCATTTAACGCTGATTGTCAGCTTTCAGTCCCTTATTTTAGACATGGCAGGTAATGTGGGCACCCAGTCTCTTGCCGTGACAATCCGTGTTTTGATGGATGAAAAGATAAGCGGAAAGCAAAAGACTTATCTCATTGCGAAAGAAGCCCGTGTCGGCCTGGTCAACGGCTTTATTCTGGCTGTGCTGTCCATTGCTTCTATCGGTTTGTATCTTGTCGTGCTCAAGGGACAGCCCGCATCGCTTGCTTTTTCTGTTTCCTTTTGCGTGGGCATTGCTTTGCTGGCATCCATAGTACTGTCAAGTATCATCGGAACGGTAGTACCGCTCATCTTCAATAAGCTGGATGTTGATCCTGCCGTTGCTTCCGGTCCGCTGATCACCACAATCAACGACCTTGCTGCCGTTGTAACCTATTACGGACTGGCGTGGATACTGCTGATTAACACATTGGGCCTGTGAGCGGTCATTCTTTGCCGCCGGCTCGTTTTCTGCACCGGCCCGCATCCCGCTTACAGATAGCATATCTCCATCAGCGTCAGCCCGCACGCGGGCGCTGTCGGCCCCGCCGCCGCCCGGTCGCGCGCCGCCAGTATCTGCGGCATCGTTTCCGGCTCCCTCCAGTGGTATCCTGCCTCGATCAGCGTCCCGGAAATAATGCGCACCATATTATATAAAAATCCATTGCCGCTGACGCGGATGGTAATCAGCCTCCCCGCGCCCGCCGCCTGCTCGAGAATATCGAGCGAGTAGATGGTGCGCACGGTCTCCTTCACCTGCGTATTCACGGAGCAGAAGCTCTTGAAATCATGCTCTCCGACCAGGTATCCCGCTGCGCGGCGCATCGCCTCCGCATCGAGCTTTCGGTACAGAAAATGCGCATAGCGCGAGAGCAGCGGATTCCGGAAGGTCGCATTGTAGATCCGGTATTCATAGGTCTTGCGGCAGTCGCAATGCCTCGGGTGGAAATCCGCCTCCGCATCGCAGGACTGCTGAACGACAATATCCTGCGGCAGCCGCGCGTTGAGCGCATAGGCAAATTTTTCCCCGGGAATGCGGCTTTCCGTGTCAAAAACGCAGACATTATCCAGCGCATGCACCCCCGAATCCGTGCGGCTCGCACCGATCACCGAGACCGGCTCCCCGAGCAGCGCGGAGAGCTCGCGGTTGATTACCTCCTCCACCGCGAGCCCGTTCGGCTGGCGCTGCCAGCCGCAATAATCTGTCCCGTCATACGCTACGCGCAGCATGACCCGTTTCATAAAATCCCTCCGCTATTTCACGGTCACCTTGCAGGTCGCGGTTTTCCCGTTCGCCGTCTTCACCGTGATCGTTGCCGTTCCCTTGCCGACCGCCGTCACCTTGCCGTTTTTGACCGTCGCCACCTTTTTGTTGCTGCTCGTCCAGGTGTAGGTCGTGTAAGTATTGGAAGGTGTGAGAGTCGCCTTCAGCGAATATGTCTCCCCCTTTTTCAGGCTGATACTCGTTTTTGACAATTTGACACCTTCCGGCGGATTTTTCACCGTTACGGTGCAGGTCGCGGTCTTCCCGTTCGCCGTCTTCACCGTAATTTTCGCCGTGCCGACGCCGACCGTCGTCACCTTGCCGTTTTTGACCGTCGCCACCTTTTTATTGCTGCTCGTCCAGGTATACGTCGTCTCGGCTCCCTCCGGGGTCAGACTCGGGGTCAGGGTGCGTGTTTTCCCCGGGTTCAGCGTGAGACTCTTCGGTGTCAGCGATACTGCTTCCGGCTGCCCCTCCACGACAAAGGCATATTCCTTTTTCAGGGAATCGTCGTAGATGTGGCGGATGGTCAGGGTGTACTTGCCCGGCTTTCGGAAGCGGAGCGTCCCCATCATCCCGCCGCTGTTGGAAGCACTATCCGGCAGAATTTCGACCGCCTCCGGGTCAGAATATTCCAGAAGGAAATCCGGAGCCTCCTCCGCGGTTGCTCCCTCGAACTGCGGGACAATCCAGTACCGGATG
>CAMWWR010000360.1 GCA_947178045.1 uncultured Clostridia bacterium | reverse complement strand
GGTATATATGGGGCTTCGCCTTCTCCTTCGCGGAGAGCAGCTCGCGCAGCAACAGCTTTTCCTCCTGAAGATGCTTGCGGCTGTCGTCGCTGACCGGCTGACGCGAAAGCTCGTCAAGCGCCTGCCTCAGCTCCGGGACAAGCCCGGAATAATCAAAGGCTTTCAGCGCAGTCAGGTACGCCCCCCGCACAAAGCGCGTCTCCTCCCGCCGGTACGCCTCCCACACGCTGTTCATCAGCTTCGGCACCGCCAGCTCACCGATCACCAGCGCGGCATTCTTCCTCACCTTCGCATCCTCGGCCGATAAAAGTTCTGTCAGCACGGAATAATCGCCCCCGCAGAGCGCGAGCAGAGCATCCCTCTGCCGGACGGCATTTTCTCCTCTCAGCCTCTCCTTTATCTCAATCAGCGTCCGGCGCACCTCTTTCCCGTCCGCCAGATTCTTCCATAATTCTTCCATAAGCCGATCCCGTCCTCTTTTCTCTCTTACTGTGAAAGCTCCATTTGACTTGCTGCAACCGCACAGCCAAAACCGCATCCTTCGCGGTTTTGCAAGACAGCAAGCGCCAAAACGGGCTGCGTTTCCCCGCTTTGTGTGCATCAACGAAACTCCCGGCTTTCGTTTATGTATGGTACTTTTGAATGCATGCATCTACAATGCAGGGGAGTTTAGTCGGGAAGCCCGGCATGCTTTTTCCAGCTTCCGCGCACAAACCGGGTCACAAAGACCGCCGCGCGCACCGCCCAGTCGATCGTCATCGCGATCCAGACGCCCAGCACGCCCAGATTGCAGTACAGCGCCAGCACATAGCTCAGGCCGATGCGGCAGCTCCACATCGTAATGATGGAAGTCAGCATCGTAAATTTCACATCGTTCGCCGCGCGCAGGGCGTTCGGCAGGGTGAACGAGGCCGGCCAGATCAGCATACAGCAAAGACTGTGATACAGAATAATCTGCCTTGCAATCTCCTCCGTCTCCGGCAGCAGCCGGTAGGCCGAACAGATCGGCCCGACCAGCGCGGCAACAAGAGCGCTGACGGCGAACACCGCCAGATTGGCATATTTCAGCAGCTTCCAGGTATATTTTTTCACCGCGGTTGTGTCGTGTGCTCCGACGCACTGCCCGACGATCGTGATCATCGCCAGCCCGATCGCGTTTCCCGGAATGACCTCGAAGGAGCAGACCGTGTTCGCCACGGCATTCGCCGTGATGGCCGCCGTGCCGAAGCCGGAAACCAAGCCCGCCACAATAAGCTTGCCGATCTGGAAAATACTGTTTTCCAGCCCGTTCGGAATGCCGATGCGCAGAATCCGCTTTATCATCTCCGGCGCATAGCCGAGCCGCAGCCCCGGGTTGAGGTGCAGCTGCCTTTCCTGATTCAGGAGCAGCCTTGTGACAATGACGGAGGCGGCGATCCTCGACACGAGCGTCGCCAGCGCCGCCCCCAGGACGCCGAGCCGCAGGCAGTACAGCAGCAGAGCGTTTCCGATGATATTGATGATATTCATGGCAATCGAGGTCTTCATGGAGATCTTCGAATCCCCCATCGCCCGGAACAGCGCCGTTCCCGCGGAATACACGGCGAGGAACGGATAGGACAGCGCCGAGAGGTAAAAATAGGTTCTCGCGTTTGTCATAACATCCGCCTCGATCTTCCGGTAAATCAGCTGCAGGATCGCCCGGTTGCCTACGAGCGACAGCACCGCCAGCGTCCCCGAGACGGCCAGCACGGCGAGAATCAGCTGGTTTGAAGCCCTGCAGGCCTTATCCGGTGATTTCTGCCCGATATACTGCGCGGCGACCACCGCGCCGCCGGTCGCTAGGGCGGAGAACATTCCCGTCAGCAGCGAGTTGATGGAATCCACCAGGGAAATTCCCGATACCGCCGCTTCCCCGTAGGGACTTATCATAATGGTATCCACCATGCCGACCATGACGATGAGCAGCTGCTCGATCATCAGCGGCACGATCAGTTTCTTTAGTTGACTGCTTGAAAACATATCGTCCACCTGTTCAAAGCAATTTTTTCGTTACAGTTCAGCCTTCGGCTTCCCCATAACATTTTTTCCGATCCTCCAGCTTCAGAGCTGCGCAGGAAAATCCGTTTTCCTCCGATCGGATATCTACTTCATTATGCACGCAAAACCGGAAAATAGCAAGCCAAAAGTCGGCGAAAGCAGTGTGAAATTTTTCCCGGATTTTTTGAAATTTTCTCCGCGCTTCATTTTTCCCCCGCGCTTGCAGTTTCCGCCCGGCTCTGCTATAATCGTGGAAGCGACGGCGGCCGGGCAAGTGGTTCGGCTGCCGGAAAGAACCGCCCAGGGAGGTCGATTATGAGTATTTATGATACATTAAACCCCGAGCAGCAGCGCGCCGTTCTGCACGACCGCGGTCCCCTGCTCATTCTCGCGGGCGCCGGCTCCGGAAAGACCCGCGTGCTCACGCACCGGATCGCCTATCTGATCGAGGAGCGGGACGTAAGCCCGTTCCGGATTCTCGCCCTGACCTTCACAAACAAGGCCGCCAGGGAAATGCGCGAGCGTGTCGACCGGCTCGTAAGCTACGGCGCGGACAATATCTGGGTGTCCACGTTCCATTCGAGCTGCGTCCGTTTTCTCCGTCGCTACATTGATCTGCTCGGCTACGAGCGCAGCTTCACGATCTACGACACGGACGACCAGAAATCCCTGATCCGCGATATCTGCAAGGCGCTGGACATCGATACCAAAAATATCAAGGAGCGCACGCTGGTGAATATTATTTCCTCCGCGAAGGACGAGCTCGTCACACCGGAAAAATACGCGCTTTCCGCCGCGGGAGATTTCCTGAAGGAAAAATACGCGGCCGTCTATGCAGAATATCAGCGGCGGCTCAAGGCGAACAATGCGCTCGATTTCGACGATATCATCTTCAAGACCGTCGAGCTCTTCGAGACCTGCCCGGAGGCTCTCCTCTACTACCGGAACCGCTTCCGCTACATCCTTGTGGACGAGTACCAGGACACGAACAC
>CAMWWR010000359.1 GCA_947178045.1 uncultured Clostridia bacterium | reverse complement strand
CGCCGCGAATTTTCCAAGCTTTATTTCCGCATCCCCGTATTCCGGCACAATGGCCGTATCATAGAGATTGCAGCCGAGCGAGAACGCATGCCCCATCACCGCAAGGGCAGCCTCCTCGTCCAGATTGTAATATTCCGGCAGAACCGGAACGCTTCCCTGCAGGATGGGAATCGTACCAAAGCCTGTTTCCGACACCGTAAGTCCTGTATTCCCAAGTTTTCGATAACGCATCCGGCCCATCCTTTCTTGTATTCCGACGTATTGCAGGCAGGCCTGCGATATGCCATCAGTGCCGAGCTTGAAAATCCCTGATTTTCACACCTGCCAGTTCTCTGCCTGCACTGCCGTGCCGACAAAGGCCCGTTCCTCCACAACTACTCCCTCCGGCAGCCGGATTTTCTCAAGCCCCCGGCAGAACCCGAAGGCCTCCCTTCCGATCCTTTTTATCGTGGACGGAAGCAGTATCCTTTTCAGACTGTGGCAACGGAAAAACGCCCGCTCCGGTATTTCCTCCACGCCCTCCGGAATCAGAATTTCCTCCAGCGAGGTGCAGTTTTCAAAGGCTCTGAGGCCGATCTGCCGCAGCTTTTCCGACAGTTCGATCCGCTCCAGCGCACCGCAGTTGGAAAACGCCAGCGCGTCAATGCGCTCTACATTCCATGCCTGCCTGACCTCCCTCAGCCACTTGCAGCCCATAAAGGCGCTTCTTCCGATGCGCCTTACCGTATCCGGGAACGAGATCTCCGTCAACAAATTTCCCTCCTGAAACGCCCCGTCCCCTATGGCCGTAATGCCCCGGGCCAGCCGGAGCCTGGAAATATTTCCGGTACATGCGATCAGCACTCCGGCCTCATCCGTCTTAAAGCAGTTCAGGCTTTCTGCTGCCGCCTGCTTTGCCAGCGGCGGAAGCTCACGCTCACGGTCCTCGATCCCCGAAAACCTCACGGTGCTTCCGTCCGGCAGCGTCATCTCCCGCAGGAAAATACAGTTTCGGAATGCATACTCCTCCACCTGCACCCTCCCGAACAGGAACCGAATACTCTCTATCCCAAGTCCGTTGGCGAAAGCCCATCCGCACACCAGGCGGATGTCCGCCGGAACCGTCACTTCCCCCTTGCACCGCGAGCCGTCCAGCAGCATACCATTTACCGACACCATGGGCGACTTTTCCTGCTGCGCCTCCATCCATGCCGTCCCGTGAAAGGCCCTTGCGCCGATATGTTCCACGCTCTCCGGAATCTCCACCTCCCGGAGCATGGTCAGGTTCCGGAATACCTCCGCTTTTATTCTCCGAATGCCCCGTGGGATCTTCACGATCCGCCCCGCTCCCCGGTAGCTGCACAGAATTTCCTCCTGCTCTATTCCAAAGCAGCTGAATGCACTGCAGAATAAAAGTCTTACCGTCTCCGGGATACGGCCTGCAAAAATGTCCCGGTAGCTGTCAAGCTGCCATTCTCTGCCCTGATACACCACCCGGCGGAGGGCCGTACAGCCGGAAAGAGCATACTCCCGCAGGCGGATTTCTCCACGCTCTCCGGATAAGATCACCGTTTCCAGTCCCCCGCAATCCTCGAGCGCATGTTCCCCAAGGCAGACCCCATCCCGGAATTCCGCGTATTTCAAGCCGTCGCAGCCCTCAAAGGCGTATGCCCTCACCACGGAAAGCCTGTTGAAAGAGAATTTTTCTAATTTCGCGCAGCCGCTGAAGCAATAGGGCTGCACTGCCCTCGCATCCTCACAGATACATTCCGTAAGGCTGGGACATCCGGCAAACAGTCGCTCTGCAAGAATGGATACTCCAGGAAGAACGGCTCTTTTCAGCGACACGCATCCGGCGAACGCCAGCGCGCCGATTTGCAGCACCCCCGAAGCCGGAGACGCCTCCACTTCTGTCAGCACAGCGCATTTTTCAAAGGTGCGTGCGCCGATCCGGCGCAGTCCCCGGTTCAACATCACCTGCTTCAGCCCCGTACACCCGAAAAATGCACCCTCCCCCGTCCACTGCAGACTTTCAGGCAGTTTCACGCCGGTGATATCGCGGTTTCCGGCAAAGGCAAAGGGGCCGATCCCCGTGATCCCCTCCGGCAGGCAAAGCTCGCCGCTTCCGTTTTTTCCCGAGACAAGAACATCCCCGACGACCAGGAATTCCCCCGTCCCGTGCTCCGCAGCTATCCGGTCCGGGAAATCTGTATCCTCGAACGCCCGCTCGCCGATCCGCACTCCCGGCCTGACTCTGCTCTTTTCCAGAGCAGTGCAGCCGGAAAATGCCTCCTTCCCGATATATTCCGTCTCATCCAGGCGAACCCGGCAAAGCCTGCTGCATTGATAGAAGCTCCTGTCCCCGATAAACTGCCATGACGGAAGACGGCCTTCCGACGGCTGGCATGCCGATTGCGAATTGACCGCAGGCTCATATTCGAGAAGACGGCCTGCCGGAGACACGCTCACCGAATGCGGATTCGCTGCAGGCTCATATTCGGAAAGACAGCCCGTCGAAGACTCGCATTCCAAATGCGGCTTTGCCTCCAGTTCGCAGCCAGAAATTTGATTCGCTGGTTCGGACAGGCTCACCTCCTCCAGCCGGGCACACCCGGCAAACACCTCCGCCTCCAGCCGTTTTACGCCGGACGGCCATAATACCCGCCGCAGATTCTTACAGCCCTTAAAGGCCGCCGGGCCCACGAACCGGATATTCTCCGGCAGGCAGATCTCCGTCACCCGGTCGTTTCCGTAAAAGGCTCCCCCAGCCACGATCCGCACCCGCTCGGAAAGCCGCACGACACCTTCGCAGTTCCGTCCGTCCCAGAAGATAAACCCCTCCTTTGAAGCATCCTTTGCCGCAATCCCTCTTCCGGAAGTTTCTTCCTCCATGCCCGCTTTTCCGGCAGCCTCTTTCCTGGCATCATCCTTTTCTGCGTCCTTTTTCTCTATATTCCTTTCTCCAATGCTGCTCTTCTCTGTACTCTCTTCTTCCGTGCCAGATCGCTCTTCGGTGACCCGGATACTCCGTACAC
>CAMWWR010000358.1 GCA_947178045.1 uncultured Clostridia bacterium | reverse complement strand
GCGCGATCTCGCCGTCGCCGAGAATCGTGGCGCCGCTGATCAGCTTACTGTTGTGTATATATTTTCCGATGGCCTTGATTACGATCTCAAGCTGCCCGATCAGATTGTCGACAATGAGCCCTGCCAGCTTGTCGCCCTTCTTGACGATGACGACCGTCAGACTCTCCGGCTTCTGCTCCGTCGGCTCCACGTCGAGCACCTGGTCGAGATGGATAAGCGGAACAACCGAGCCGCGCAGGTTGATGACTTCCTTGTTCTGCACATATTCCACATCGCTCAGCGCCACATCCTCGATCGTCTCGATGCTGTTGAGCGGAATCGCGTACTTCTCGCAGCCGAGCTCGACCATGAGCGCCTGGATAATGGCGAGCGTGAGCGGCAGGCGGATAATGAAATTGCTGCCCTCGCCGAGCGCCGTCTTCGTCTCGATGCTGCCGCCGAGCGTCTCGATCTTCGTCTTTACAACGTCGAGGCCGACGCCGCGTCCCGACACGTCGGAGATAACCTCCGCGGTGGAAAAGCTCGGGCGGAACAGAAGATCGATGATCTCCTTATCCGTCATGGCCTCCGCCTGCTCCGGAGTGATGGTGCCCTTGACGAGCGCCTTCTGCTTTACCTTCTCGACATCGATGCCGGTACCGTCATCCCTCACCTCAATGACAACATTGTTGCCCTCCTGATACGCGTCGAGGAAGATCGACCCGACCTCCGGCTTTCCGAGGCGGATTCTCTCCGCATTCGTCTCCAGGCCGTGATCCGCAGCGTTCCGGAGAAGGTGCATCAGCGGATCGCCGATCTCGTCGATTACGGTTCGGTCGAGCTCCGTGTCCTCACCGGTCATATAGAGCTCCATCTTCTTGCCAAGCTTCTTGCTCAGATCGCGGATCATGCGTGGGAAGCGGTTGACAACGCTCTCGATCGGCACCATTCTGACCTTCATGACGGACTGGTGGAGATTGGTCGTGATCCGCTCCAGATACTCGATCTGCTCATTGAAATTGCCGTCGCGCATGCTCTGATTATCGGCGTCGCTCAGGGATACAAGACCGTTTTTCGCGATGATAAGCTCGCTGACAAGATTCATCAGATCGTCGAGCTTCTCGATATCGACGCGCACCGAGCGGTTGACCACCGGCTTGGCGGCAGTCTTTGCGGCCGCCTTCGGCTGCTCCTTCTTCTGCGCCGCAGCCTGCTGCTCCGGCTGTTGCTCCGGCTGCTCCGCCACCGCGGCAGCCGCTCCGCCGGTCTGTCCCGCCGCAGGAGCCTCCGGCTGCACAGACTTCTCCGGTTCCGCTGCCGCCGGGGCCGGGGCTGGGGCCGGCGCGGCCAGCTCTGCCTGCGTAACCACGGCATCCTTGATCTCGGAGACGCCCATGATGGCCTTTTTAATCTCCTCGAGCGATTTCATTGTCAGCATCACAAGCGAGAATTCAAAATCGAATTTTTCGTCCTCGATGTCCTGCACCTCAGGATGCGATTTGATGATATCCCCGGCATCCTCGAGCGCCTTGAATACGAGAAACGCGCGCGCTGCCTTCAGAATACAGCTCTCCTCTATGTAGACCGTAATTTCAAATACGTTCTCCCCCTCGGCTCTGGCCTTCTGCGCCGCCGCAAGCTCATGCTCCGCGAGGGTGAGCTTCTTCTTATCCGGCTTTTTCTCCGCCGCCGGGGCCGGCTTATCCGGCTTTGGCTCCTCCCCTGCGCCGAGCCCGGCCTCCAGGAGCCTCTGAAGCCCGTCGATGATATCCTGATTGTCGTTCTTTCCCTCATCCTGCGTATTTATGATACTGTCCAGATAATTCTCAAGCGCGTCCAGACCGCGGAACAGAATATCAACAAGTGCCGCCCCCGCCTTCATCCGCCCGTTGCGTATCTCGGAAAACACATTCTCCATATCATGTGTCAGCCGCTGCATGCGCTTGTAGCCCATCGTCCCGGCCATTCCCTTCAGCGAATGAGCCGCGCGGAAAATCTCGTTTATGGTATCCTCGTTTTCCGGCTCCTTCTCCAGCACAAGCAGCTGTTCGTTCAGATTCTGCAGATGCTCCCTCGTCTCATCGATGAAAATCTCTAAATATTGGCTTACATCCATCTTAATGTACCCCCACATTTCTCGTGATTGCCTCTGCCACCGCCGTGAGCGGGACGACCTCGTCCACCAGTCCGGCCTCCGCGACCACCCGCGGCATCCCGTAAACGGTGCTGCTCGCTTCGTCCTGAGCGATGACATAGATGTTCTTTTGGTTGTTCAGCTGCTTGATTCCAAGTGTTCCGTCGGCGCCCATCCCGGTCAGCACGACGCAGGTGATCAGGTCGAAATCCAGCTCTGTCAGCGATTCGTACATAATATCCGCGCAGGGCTTTAAGCCCCCGATTGCCGGTTCGTCCGCGTTCAGGGTAATCTGGTACCCGCCGCCGCGCTTCACCACGCGCATCTGGGTGCCTCCCTTGGCGATGTAGACCGTTCCCTTCTGAAGGATGTCTCCCGCCTCAGCCTCCTTCACCTCCACCTTGCTCAGCTCATTGAGCCGGTCCGCCAGCGATTTCGTAAAGCCCGCCGGCATGTGCTGCACGAGCACGACCGGCGCGTCCAGCGCCGCCGGCAGAAACGGTATTACGGACTGCAGAGCCTTCGGTCCCCCCGTCGAGCAGGCCAGCGCCACAAGCTTTCTGGCACCTGCCGAAACCGGCCGGTACGGCGCGCGCTTCACCGGCGCGTTGGTCAATCCGTACAGCGACCTTGTCGTCGCGGAGATGACGCCCTCCGTCTTCGGCTTCACCGCCGCTGCCGGCCTGGCCGGTGCAGCCGGTACTCCGATATCCACGCCCGTCGCCGCCTTGAGCGACGCGAGCAGCATACTCTTGAATGCATCGTTGCGTGCCTCCATATAGCTGTCCGGCTTTGTCACGAAATCAAAGGCTCCCAGCTCAAGACAGCGCACCGTCTCTGCCGCTCCCTCCTTCGCAACCGTGCTCACGACGATAACCTTCTGACGGAGCTTCATTTTCTCCAGC
>CAMWWR010000357.1 GCA_947178045.1 uncultured Clostridia bacterium | reverse complement strand
AGCTGACAGAGGAAATAAAGGCAGCGTGGACACAGCAGCTTCAGGATTATGAAATAGCGCCGCCGATTGAGCAGCTTGGACGGAAGATTTATGCGGTGGACGAGGAGGAAGCAGGGCAGCAGGAACTGCTGCGTTTTCACGGGCGCAGCGCAAAAGGAGCGGTGCTCAACAGCAGGCTTTTAGGAGCCGGCTGGTATCAGGCTCCGGTGGAGGACGCGGGCAGATTCTATGCGTATTACCGCGAGGATGCGGAGGCAGGGCTTGCGGCGCGAGTGGATTTTTCCGGAAATTATGTGAGCGGCGGAAATGAAGAGACCGCTGTTTACGGCGTGCGGTTTTACAGGATCGGGGCGGATCACCCGGAAATCGATATGCGCAGCGCGGTGGACGAGGAGAAGGCGTGTCTGTTAAAGGATGTTCCGGCGAGGTATTTCAGCGAGGTAGTATGGCAGCTGTCGAGAGCAATTCTATAAAGAGAAAATTTGAAAAATAAAAAATCTTTCACAGGGCGAGTTTGTGTCTGTGCTGCATCCACAAACTTGAAAGGAACAGAAAGCAGCGCAGAAACGGGGTAAATAAGAATGAATCCAAGAGAAGAAGAGAAAAACCAACTATCGGAAATGTGCGACCAGCTTGGGTTGTCGGAGGAGGAGAAGGATGCCGCAATGGCGTTTTTTTCCGGTGAGGCGGGCGAGGAGGCGCTGACAAAAATCCGTTTCCGGGACTTGTCAGGAACAAGCTCCGACGCGCTGGAGATGATTATGTATGAGCTGACAAGAAAAGAAAAAACAGCCGAGCTCGGGAAGCTGTTTTTGCTGCTGTTTGCAGCGGGGCAGTCTACCTGCTGGCGGCTGCTGCGGGAAAAAACGTACATACGCAAAAAATTTATTTCTGATGTTGACCCGGCAAAGGCAGCAGCAGTATACGGCGCAGAGCTCGGAATGTCCGCATATTATCTCAGCGC
Source organism: uncultured Clostridia bacterium (assembly GCA_947178045.1). Taxonomy (GTDB): domain Bacteria; phylum Bacillota; class Clostridia; order Lachnospirales; family Lachnospiraceae; genus RGIG4057. Next base: position 2,055 of record CAMWWR010000357.1, on the reverse strand, counting down.
TTATTCCCTTGTCGAGCTGATGGAGCTGATGGACGATACTCCGGGGACGATTCAGCAGATGCTGAACTATGAGAAAAGTGGGACGGAAGATGGCAGGCTTGTCCTGCTTGCGGCTTATTTTCAGAAAAAGTACAGGTGCGACGGGCAGCCGCAGACGGTAAAGGAGGAGGACCGCAAGCTGCTTGAGGAATATGAGACGGCGCTTGTAGAGTGCCTTTGCCGCTTTTATGCCGGGGCTGTGGAGCCGGAAGCGTTAAAGGAGCTTTCCGAATGTATTTTGAACGGCGGACGGCCGCAGCAATTCCTGAGCAGCACAGGAATAGCTCAGGCGCCTGGGCGGCAGTTCCGGCTGGCAGTGGGTGTGGCGTATTTAAATTACCCTCTTTCGGACAGGCTGAAAAATATTGTGAGGATATGCATGGAAGTCAACTGGGAGGAGACTCTGGACAATGCGCACTCGATAAGCAGCAAATTTCCGATGGCTCTTAACAAGGTGGGCGGGGATTATGACAGAGTATTTGGAATTGACAGCACGGAGTACATCCGCTGGGCAATGAAAAAGAGCATGGACCATATTTTAGGAGAGCAGGCGGTAAGCAATCCGGAGAGTTACCTGCACATATTAGATGAAGCGGACACAGGCAATGCCAACCGGATGCTCTGGTATATAAAGCCGGGGAATCCGGCGCTGTACGCCAAAATGGTGGAGGAGAAAAAAGAGGAGTACAAAGAAAGAGTGATTGCCGAGCTGATCAGAAAGGAGCCGGACGGCGAAGTGATGAAGACCTATCTGAGGGGCGAGGGAACGGCAGAGGTTTTGTACCCTTATTTCGGCGCAACCACAACGAACCGATATTACGACGGCGGACGTGAATATGTGCTTTTGAGCGATTTCCACCGCAATTTTGAGGATGAGGAATTTTACCGCCGCTGCGAGGTATATATGCTTTCCAGGCATGCGAACATCTTTTTCCGCAATCAGGTAACAGCGTCGGACGGCAAAGAAACTCATTTGGATAAAGAGAGTGTAAAGAAGCTGTTTATGGATTTTACGGAGGAGGGAGCTGCGCTTTGCTACCAGATGCTTGCCGTATCTGCCCTGCATGAATCTATGTATGCCGGAATGGAACAGGATCTTCTGGACGGGCTGGCGGGGTATTTTTCCGGCTGCTTAAAGGAAAGACGGCAGGAGACGCTAGAGGTGTTTGCCGGAGCGGACGCTTATGGGAGGTTTGTCGGGCTGAACATGCTGGTCCGGGAAGCAGAACAGAATAAAGAGGAGATTTTAAAATATTCGCAGGACAGCTCCGAAATTGTAAAGGAGGAATTGTTTGGCTTTCTGTGTGCACAGAAAAGCTGGGAGGAGGATGTGAAAAAACTCCTTGCTTCCAAAAAGGCGGCGCAGAGGGAATTTGCCGTCCGCGTGCTGCTGTGCTGGCAGAAGGACGGCGCGGACTATCGGGAATTGTTCGCGCAGGCGATGGAGAGGGAGAAGAGTGCGAAGGTGCGGGAGCTTTTAGGGAACGCACTGAGCAAGAACGGTGAAGAGGAATCCGACAGACAGGCGGTTTCCAGGGAGGAGCTGGTGAAGAGCCTGCACAGAGGCGGCAGGAAGCGCAGTCTTGCGTGGGCTTATGAAACGCCGTTCCCTGCGGTGCGTATGGCGGATGGCAGCGCGGTAAAAGAAACGGGCGAACAGGAAGCAAAGAGTGGTTCCGCAGGTGACGCAGTAAAGAAGGACGCGCAGGAGACTGCGGCGGACGAGGAGTATCTGCAGGCAATTCTTCTGTGTTACGTCTCTTCCGATGCGGCTGCCGCGAAAGAGGGGATTGCCTCGAAGGAAGCAAATGCTTCCGCAGACGGCTGCGGAGTGAGCAGAAATGCGGAATTTCTGGCAGAGGTATTGAATGCGGGCGATCTTGCCGTATACATGAACGAGCTGTTTGACAGGTGGCTTGCAGCAGGCGCGGAGGTGAAAAAGCGCTGGGTGCTTTATGCGGCGGCAATCCACGGGGGAAGTGAGATTGTCGAAAAATTAGAGAGGAAGATCAGGGA
>CAMWWR010000356.1 GCA_947178045.1 uncultured Clostridia bacterium | reverse complement strand
AGAGGGGAGGTGGTGTATATGAGTACATACGAAGTTTTAACACTGTTAATTCTTTCCGGAACGTTTCTCATTGCACTGCTTGCCTACATCGACAGTAGGAATAACAAGCGAAAATAAATAAGCCTACCTTGTTTCTTGGCGGACTCAGGTAGGCTTATTGCCAATCCGGGGAGGCTAACCACTTTGTGGGCGGTGTCCTTCTCTGATGTCACTATAGCATAATCAAATAAAAAATGCAAGCAGGGAACACCAGGTTTTGGCGTCTTTTTTGCGTGTAAAGAACTTCAGGGCGGGGCATTCCTGCTGACGGAAGAGCTGAAGAATAAAATAGCCGCAAACCCTTGATTTTATTGAAAAATCTCAGATTTGCGGCTGTTGCCTTATCGTGCAGTTGATGGGACTTGAACCCACACCCAAGTACATGGACATGAACCTGAATCATGCGCGTATGCCAATTCCGCCACAACTGCAAAAACAATGCTTATATATAATAACATCCTCTGTCGGTTTTGTCAATATATTTTTTCGACTTTTTAAAACACTTTTATTTCCTGTCACTTATTTATAGCTCCGTTTCCCTCTTTTCCTTGACTTTCCGACAAGTTCATTGTATCATGATACTATATTTGTATTTTTAAATGCTGCAGCCAGAAACAATTTGCAGACAGCTTCAAACTTATTTCATTGAAACGGAGGTCATCATGGGCAAATTTGTGATTCGCGAGACAAAAACAGGCATTAAATTCGATCTGAAGGCAGGAAACGGCGAGGTGATTGCCACCTCCGAAGTTTACAATTCCGCCAACTCGTGCAAAAAAGGCATTGCAAGCGTTCAGAGAAACGCTCCGATCGCGGCTGTCGAACACCAGCCCGCGGAGGGCTATGCTGTCGAAAAGCATCCAAAATTCGAGGTCTATCTGGACAAGGCCGGCGAGTTCCGCTTCCGCCTGAAGGCGACGAACGGTCAGATCATCGCCGTCAGCGAGGGCTACAAGGCAATGGCCGGCTGCATGAACGGCATTGAATCCGTGAAGAAGAACGCTGCCGACGCGCCAATCGTAGAGGCAGAGGCAAAGGCAAAGTAAATCGCTCCGCATAAACAGTAAAATACAGGGCGGTGCGGCCGCAGTTCTCCCCCCAAGGAAACTGCTCGCCGTACCGCCCTGTTTAATTCACACGGAAATTGCTGCCGCATACCGGCGTTTTTCCGTCAGGGAAGCGCTGATGAAATCACCGCTTCCCCATGCTTTCTTATACAAGATTCCCGGTCCCCGGACTTCCCGTCTTCTAGTAGATCAGCTTATCCAGATCCTTTACCTGCTCCGTCTCATTGCAGTTGACATGGTTTGCCTGCTTCGCATACATGTTGACGGCAACCTTCGATTTCGTGATCGGCTGCATCGTGCCTGCGCCGGCGATGCACCCGCCAGGGCACGCCATACCCTCAAGCAGGTAGCCGTTGTATTTTCCGGCAACCGCCGCCGCAAGAAGCTTGCGGCAATCCTGAAGGCTCTCGGCGTTCGCCACCTTGACCTCACGGTCCGGATACCTGCTCTTAATGACGTCGACCACCGACTGCGCAACACCGCCGGCAACCGCGAAATTGCGGCCGTCCGTCGATACATTATCCACGCCGTTCGGGTCCTCGGCGGTCGATTCCAGATCAACATGCTTCGCGTCGAAAATGCCCGCCATCTCCTCGAAGGTCAGGACAAAATCTACCTCGCTGCGCACGGTGCGGCGCATTGCCTCGAGCTTCTTCGCCGCGCACGGCCCGATGAACACGACCTTCGCGTCCGGATCGTTTTTCTTAATGTAGCGCGCGGTCAGAGTCATCGGCGTCAACGCCATCGAGATGCAGTTCGCGTGATCCGGATAGAGCTTCTTCGCCATCATGGACCAGGCAGGACAGCAGGAGGTCGCCATAAACGGAAGCTTCTCCGGCACTTCCGCCAGGAAATCCTCCGCCTCCTGGGTCGCACACAGATCCGCGCCGAGCGCCACCTCGACAACATCGTAAAAGCCGAGCTGCTTCATTGCCGCGCGCAGCTTGCCCGGCGTCACCTTCGGGCCGAACTGTCCGACGAATGCCGGCGCAACTGCCGCATACACCCTCTCGCCCGACTGGATAGCGCGGATTGTCTGGAAAATCTGAGACTTGTCGGAAATCGCGCCGAACGGGCAATTCACAAGGCACTGTCCGCAGGATACGCACTTCTCGTAATCGATATCCGCCTTTCCGTTCTCGTCGGAATGGATAGCGTTCATGCCGCAGGCCGCCGCGCACGGACGCTCCTGGACAATGATCGCATTGTAGGAGCAGGCAGTCGCACAGCGCCCACATTTGATACATTTTGCCTGATCGATATGGGAACGGCCATTGTAGCGGTCAAGCTTGATCGCGTCCTTCGGGCAGACCTCCTCGCACGGATGCGCAAGACAGCCCTGGCAGCCCTCCGTCACGATCACTCGCTTTTCTGCGCAGCCGTTGCACGCGAATTTGATAATATTGATCAGCGGCGGAGTATAGTAGGTCTCCGGGCGGTCCGCCGCCTCGATATTGTCCGACAGCGGCGCATGCTCCGCAGCGCTGCGGTTCGGCAGCCCCATCGCCAGTCTCAGCCGCTCGCCCACGATCGCGCGCTCCAGGAAAATATCATTTCTGAAATTTCCAATTTCCCCCGGGATGATCTTGTAAGGCAGTTCCTCGATCCTCTTGTCCACCTGCCATTCCGTATGGTATGCCATTCTCGCTACCTCGCGGAAAATGCGGTGACGGATCTCCTGGATTCTCGTCTCAACACCTCTCATGTTACAGCCTCCTCTTTTTGGATAAATTAGTAAAATATTATTCCACACATCCCCCGCAGACAGGCTCGCGGAATGAGGGGAAAAGTTCAGAACCCGCGGATTATTGTTAAAAAAATAACAATTGTCCATCGGATAAACCTCTATCTCTACCATACCATAAAATTCGATCTCTGTAAAGGAATGAATTTTGGCCCTGGTTTCTTGAAGTCCTGCCCTGTCTTCCTTC
>CAMWWR010000355.1 GCA_947178045.1 uncultured Clostridia bacterium | reverse complement strand
CCGCCGAGCTCATAAAGGTCTTTGAAATAATGCCGAAAATCGGTTTCAGGAATACGAAGCTGATGCAAATCAAAACAAAGTAGATCAGGAGCTTCTGAATTTTCGGCAGCACGTTCGCCGCTCTGTTCTTCTTTTTCATGCTCATACTCCTCTCTTCTTTTCCTTCCTGTCCTTGAAAACAAGGAAGGCAATGCCGATAATCAGCAGTACGATCAGACTGTAAATCCATGCGTAGGTCGCCGCGTAGCCAAGACCCCCGCTCATATTGCCGGTGGCGGTCTTAATCAGGCCGTAAACCGGGTTGGTATCGTAGGTGCCGAGCTGCGCGATGGTAAAAATCGTACATACCAGCGCGATCGGCTTGATCAGCGGGATAATGATCTTCCACAAAATCTGCCAGCTGTTCGCCGAATCGATCTTCGCCGCCTCAAACAGGCTCGGATTGATTTTCTGCAGGCCGTTGATAAAGAGCACAATCGGAATTCCGGTAAACCACAGAATCACCGAGAGCTCGTCGAGCACACTGCCGAGCGTGTGCGCAAACTGCGGCGAGTAGCTCTCGATCATATTCATGATAAAGAGCCCGTCATAGCGGCTGACCTCCTCCATGTGCTCGGACACATTCGCGTCCAGAATCTGCGACATTACCGGTCCCGACATAATGATGACCGGGAGGAAATAAATGGTGCGGAACACTCCGCGGAACTTCGTCAGCTTGCTCATCAGATAGGCGATGATGAAGGAGACGATGATAACCACAAAGGTATACGGGATAATCATTGCGAGGAATTCCAGCAATGCCGGCACAAACTCCGTGTTCCGGAAAAATGCGGTCACATAGTTCGCCATCCCCACAAAATCGATTTCCCAGCCGCGAATGCTCGAGCGGACGTCCGTAAAGCTCAAGTAGATCGTCGCGACAAACGGAAACAGGGTAAAAATCGCAAAGCCGATGATCCACGGCAGCATAAACAGGTAGCCGAGCCGGTTCTGCCTGCGCTGGTAGGCGTTGACCTTTTTTTTGTTGATCTTTCCCGGCTCAGCTTCCCTGGCTTTTTTGCTCTGCTTTGCCTGCTGCTTTTCCTGTTTCTTCTCCTGCGCCGGCTTTTCGTTCTGCTTTTTCATCATCTCACCCCTTCCCCGGAGGAAATTACCTCTGCGCTTAAGCCGTCAATCTCATTGCCCTGCCAGGAAATCCGGTTGTCCGTGTAATTGATCACCACATAGCGCGTCTCCTGGCCCTTTTTGTAAGTATTTAAAACAACGCCGTCCATCAGCACCGTGCGGTCCGTCCAGTCAAAGCCGGAAACCCGGGAAAGCACTCCGTTGACCGTGCCGTAAATCGTATTGATCAGCGTCTCGTACTGCGCAAACTCCGTCGAGTACAGATCGGAGGATACTGTGTCCGCAAGATAGTAGGACGGCTCCTTCGACAGGATAAAGGACGGCGACATATTATAGTCGATCATCTTTAAGATGTCGGACTGCGCGTAGAACGAGAAATTGGAGTACGGCGCGTACATTTCCATCGTCCCGTGGAGCACAAGCTGCAAAAACGGCACGGTGTCCGTCTCAAACACATACTGCGAGGTGCCCGCCGGCATCTGCAGATAGCGGTCCGCATATTTCCACAGATACATGTTCGGATTGACCAGATTTATTTTTAAATCCCGGCTTATTCCTGCAAGCGTATCCTGATAGAGCGCGATCGCCTCCGTGATGGAGAAGTCCACGCCGTCCCGGCTGTAGGTTCCGGTCAGAATATTGGAAATGCCGTCAAGCGTAATCGAGCTGCTTGTCTTTTTCAACTTATCCGCCAGCGTCTTTGTCCACGACGCGACCTTTTTCGGTGTCGCGCGGCTGAAATTTGCCACCGGTACATTTGCCGGCAGGATCGTGCTCTCGTCCACATCCACATACCAGGTATTGACATGCTTTGCCGCAGTATTGTAATATCCGGTCATTTCCCGGTTGATGGTCGCCGTTTCGCGCGAGTAGGAAATGTCAATCCCCTGCTTTTCGTATTTTGCAAGCAGATCCTTAAACTCCCCGGAGCTTCCGATTTTCCCGGAATATTTTACCTTGTCCGGACGGGTCAGGGTTTCGCCGTTTTTCTGCCAGCCGATCAGTCCCGCATTGATATTTTTAATCCCGTCCTTTATGACGGCATCTAAAATATCGTCCACATCGTCCGCCGTCGTCACAACGACCTGCTCATTTCCGAGCAGACCGCTCTTTGCGTCCGCCATAATAAAGTCGAGGCGCAGCGGGATATCCCCGGAGGATGCAGCCGGCTCAAGAACGCCCTGCTCGATCAGATGCGCGCGGTAGGCTGCCGCCATTCCGGTATAATCCGCCGCAAAGCTCTTTCCGTCGCTGCCGTCGCCCTCCAGAAAGGTATAGGTCATAGAAACATCAACATGCTGCGGCTCCGCCATCATCGAGAAATAGCCCGCCCCCTGCTTATTGTATACCTGGAAATAAGAGAGATTGTACTCAAAGCGCGGGTAGCCCCAGGTGTATTTTACCTTCTTGTTCTCGTCCGGGCGCACGATAATTTCCATGTACTCCGCTCCGGATTCCGCGTAGGCAACAAAGGCCGCCTGCGAATCGCCGTGCGCGATCCCGAACACCGGCATAACCGGATTTTTCAGCGGTACGGCATCGTTTAAGCTCGAGGTGTAATAAGTCTCCGTGCTCAGATCCGGTCCGTACACATCCCCGATATACTCCGTAAAAGACACCTCGTTGTCGGAAAACCGGATCAGACCGCCGCAGCCGTCCGGCACCAGAACATAGCCCGGAACCATGTATTTTTTCTCGTTCGCACCGTATGCCCCGGCTTCCGGATCCCAGAACGCCGCCTCGCCGCCGGAAGCGCCGAGGAACGGCGTGAGCAGCACGGACGCCATCGTCTTCTTGCCCTCCCCCGTGATTTCCTCGTAAGGAATCTCATAGCGGATGGAATCCTCAAGGAAGGTAACGTACACCTTCATCTGCAGATCGATCGCGGAGAAATCCACGTCTAGCCGCCTCGTCGCCGGGTTATCGT
>CAMWWR010000354.1 GCA_947178045.1 uncultured Clostridia bacterium | reverse complement strand
GCATTGCTCTCAGACAATCTTACCGAGATGAACCAGTTTATGAACCAGGTGGCTCTTACGACGATCAGCTATTTTGATACTGGGACGAAGCCCTCGGAAACATCCGGACCGGAACGTTTTTATCATGGGTTTGTCCTTGGGATGATTGTCGATTTGGCTGACCGCTATGTCATTCGTTCCAACCGGGAGAGCGGCTTCGGGCGTTACGACGTCATGCTGGAGCCGAAGAAACTTAAAGAAGAGAATCATCCTGCCATCATCATGGAATTTAAGGTGCGCAATCCGAAGGAGGAAACGACATTGGAGGATACGGTGCAGAAAGCACTGATACAAATCCGGGAAAAGAATTATGCCGCTGCGTTGTTGGCGGAGGGAATGCCAAAAGAGCGTATCCGGGAATATGGCTTTGCTTTTGAAGGGAAAGAAGTGCTGATCGACGGCGGAAGCATGGACAGATAGGCTTTTCTGCCCGATGGCAGGGGAACGGTATTCCGCCTGCCTGGAAGAAGATTGTCGCCTGTAACGCCATTTGCATTATAATCATTTTCTAATTTTCCTCTAATGCGGCAGCAGGGGCGTCGTGCTACAATAGGTTTAAGGACGGCGGTTCGATGAGGTAAGCCGAAAATAAAAAGCAGCATGGAGAATGCGGAAGGGATGATGAAAATGAATGGTCGAAACGGGAGAAATGGAAGAATGGGCGGGAACGCCGGAAGCAATCTGCTTGGACTGGTGCTGGTGGCGGTCGGGCTGATCGTTGTGGGCAATGTGCTGGATTGGTGGGATGTGAGCCTCTTTTTCCGCGGCTGGTGGACACTGTTCATCATCGTGCCGTGCGCGCGCAATGTCCGCAGGGACGGCTTTCGCAGCGGCTCGGGCTTCGGGCTGGTGCTCGGCATTCTGCTGCTGTGCTCCCAGTGGAATATCTTCAGCTTCGGGCGGGGCGTTCGACTGGTTCTGCCGGTTGTTCTGATTATTTACGGACTGAAGGTTGTGCTGGGCGGAGCACGGTTTTCGGTAAAGGAGGACATGAGAATTCCGGAGGGCTACGTCGAGGAGGAAAGCGCTGACGGCATCTTTGCGGACAGAGTAAACGGGAACGTGAGAGCGGATTTTTCGCAGGAGGAGTTTATGGGAACGAGCGTCAGCGCGGTTTTCGGCGGCTCCGATCTGAACCTGAAAAGTGCCGTTATCATTGAGGATGTGACGATCAATGCGACGGCGATCTTCGGCGGAGTCAATATCTTTCTGCCCGACGATGTCAATGTCAGAGTATCGTCGACCTCGCTGTTCGGCGGGACGGACAATCATGTGAAGCGCCCGGCGGTGCCGGAATGGCCGACGGTCTATATTAAGGCGACGGCGATCTTCGGAGGGATCGATATAAAGTAACACGGGCCAGGGGGGCTGCTGATTGGGCAGCCCCTCCCTTTTATGCACACACCCGCAAATGCGCGTGAACGCGCATGGGAAGATAGTCGCTTGCAGCGACATGCGGGCGGCGCGGCGAGCAGAGGAGAAAAGCATTCCTCTGCTCAATTTAAGGAAACGCTGATTAAAGCGTTTCCAGCGCCGGATTTGCGCCGCGAAGCGGCATATTCCCTGGCAAATCCGGAAGCCTCTGAAAGAGGCTTTGCATCCCGCCGGAGGCTCTAAGGAAGCACTGATTAAATCAGCGCTTCCTTAAAAATGCTTCGCGGACCGCCGGAGCTCTTCGGCAATAAACTGTATCGGAGCGCCGTATATGCCGAGCTCTTCGGCCAGCCCGGCCATTTTCTGACAGGTTTCCTGAAGAATCCCGGCAATTTCGCCGGAGGCAGTATCCTCCGGGTGCTGCGCCAGATGAATCGCTGTATTCAGCCGGCCGCAGACAGTGTCAAATGCTGCCTTTTGGTCTTCGCTCAAGCGGTCGCCCAGCTTCTGAAGCTCGCCCCGGAGGGAAAACAGCAGAATCCTTTCCTGAAACACCAGGTCGCCGTACTTTTTTTCCGCAGTGCGCTCAATGCCGTGCTCTTTTTCCGGCTCTGCCGGCAATGGAGCGATATTCTCGGACAGGAGCGCGAAAAGCTCGACCGTCGCGGCAAGCTGTTTTTTGAATTCTGCAATACTGTCCAGAACCGGTTTGTGAGCCGGAGCGCGCAGGGCGTCCATGTCGGCGGCAAACGCAATAATATCCAGCCGGAGCAGGTATTCTTCCAGGCAGGAGACGGTGATCTCCTCCAGCGGCGTGGAGGAAAGGGCATTCGAAATCGCCCGGAGCTCGTCTGCGATATAGGCATAGGGGAAATCGGGGCCGCCGGAAATGCTTTCGGCCGCAGACCGGCCTGCCTCCGCTGCTTTCCGGATCGACTGCTCCGCGTTTTTGCGCATATCCCGGAAAATCAGCGCCGATAATTCCTGCAAAAATTCGGCGATTCTGCCCGACTTCATCCGCGCGTTTCCGGCCAGAATATCATACCTGCCGCATATCGCTTCAAACGTTGCGCGGTGCTCCGGCTTTGCCCTTGAAATCATCAGCCTTGCCTCGAAGTCCGTGATACTGGCCTGAAAGGCCGTATCCTCGATTGCCTTTATGATGCGGAAGCGGGCGGATATTTCGTCGGGACGCTCCGCAATGACAGCAATGCGCTCCAGAGCGTTTCTCAGCTCGCCGGCCATCGCTTCTGTCCGGGCGGCAATGAAATCCCAGAACCGGGAATAGAATTCCGCTGCTTCCGGGATCGCTCCCGCGTTTTTCCTCGTATCAGCCGCTGTTTCTTCTGCCTCGGCAATCAGGCTGTTCAGCTCCCGGATAATCTCACCGGTGGTTTTTGAATACAACATAGCGCACCTCTCCTTTTTTGTGTTTGGCGGGCATACGGAAAGATGATACCTCCGATATTCCGTCGGCGTTACGCCCATATATGCCCGGAAGCTGCGGGTAAAGCCCTCATGGGAATCATAGCCGTACCTGAATGCGATTTCCAGAACGGACTCATCCGTGCCGGCAAGCTCCTCTGCTGCCAGAAGAAGCCTGCGCCTGGCCACATATTTCATCACACTGTCTCCGACGGCT
>CAMWWR010000353.1 GCA_947178045.1 uncultured Clostridia bacterium | reverse complement strand
GAGGGAAACCTTACGTTTTCGTGGGGGTCGCACAGGCTGCCGCGCCTTGCCTACGCGGATAAGATCCTCTATAAGCTGCATGTGAGGGGCTTCACGATGACGGCGCCGGGCGTGCGGCACAGGGGGACCTATCTCGGGCTGCTCGAGAAGAAGAAATATCTGCTGGAGCTGGGCGTGAACGCCGTGCTTCTGCTGCCGTGCGAGGAGTTTGACGAGATCATACGCCCGGTCGGCGGGCCTTACGGCAGCCCGGAGCTCGCGGTGCAGAACAAAGAGAAGGAGCAGGAGGAGCCGGGGGAGCGGAAGGTAAATTACTGGGGCTTTGCGGAGGAGAGCTGCCATTTCGTGCCGAAGGCCTCCTACGCGTCCGACCCGGCGCATGCAGGGCGGGAATTCAAGCAGCTGGTGAAGGGGATGCACATGAGCGGGATCGAGGTACTGCTGGAGATGAACTTCCGACCGTCGGACAATCCCAATCTGATTCTGGACTGCCTGATCTGGTGGGTACGGGAGTACCATGTCGACGGCTTCCGCATCAACTGCGGGCAGACGCCGGTGCGGATGCTGCTGCAGCATCCGGAGCTGGCAGGGACAACTCTGCTTGTGCCGAGTGCGGGCGACGCTGCCGGGCGGTATTCCGGCGCGGATATGCGGCTGCCCGCGGGAGGAGCCGCGCGGTCAAAGGCCGTGCTCGCGGAGTACAATGACGGCTTTTTAAACGAGATCCGGCGTTTTGTCAAGGGCGACGAGGAGATGGTGGGCCGTGTTGCGGCCAGACTGGAGCGCCAGACCGGCGATATCGGCATTATCAATTATATTACGGACAACAACGGCTTCACGCTCCGCGATCTCTACTCGTACGATGTAAAGCACAACGAGGCGAACGGCGAGGACGGCCGCGACGGCAGCGATTACAATTTCAGCTGGAACTGCGGCGTGGAGGGCGTGACGAAAAAGAAGAAAATTGTCCGGCTGCGCGCGCAGATGCAGCGCAATGCGCTGGCGCTTCTGCTGCTGGCGCAGGGGACGCCGATGCTGCTGGCGGGGGATGAGTTCGGCAATTCGCAGGGCGGAAATAACAATGCGTATTGCCAGGATAACGAGACGGGCTGGGTATCCTGGAAGGAGCTGCGCGCCAACCGTGAGCTTTTTGAATTCGTGAGGACGCTGATTGCGTTCCGGAGGGAGCATCCGGTGCTGCACAACCCGATTCCGCTCAAGGGGATGGATTATCTTTCCTGCGGCTGTCCGGATGTGTCCAGACACGGCACGAGAGCGTGGTATCCTGATTATTCGAATTACAGCAGGACGCTCGCTCTGCTTTTTTGCGGCTGCTATGCGAAGAAGGCGCAGGCGGTATCGGACGCCAGCTTTTATGTCGCTGCCAATATGCACTGGGAGCCCCACGCGTTTGATCTGCCGGATATCAACAGCGGAGAGCAGCTTGCCTTCCTGATCTGTACGGATCCGGATGGCATCGCTCCGGAGCCCGCAGAGTCTGCCCGGACGGGGGAAGCAGGGGACGCGGAGCAGGGGAACGGCAATGAGCCGCGATCGTTTGTCGTGCCGCCGCGTTCCATCGCATTGTTTATAGGAGAAAAGCGGAAGCTGCCGGAGCCAAAGGCAGCGCGCGGCCGGGCAAAAAAGCCGGGCGTGGGCGGAAAAACGGAGAAGGAAAAAAAGCCGGACGTGCTGAAAAACGATTTGGGAGGTGTTGACGAATGACTTCCTTTGCATTGAAAATAATTGCGTGCCTCACGATGTTTATCGATCATTTCACTTATCTTTTTGTGCCGTACAACCTGGCGACCGAGCTCGGCGGCAGGACGATCGCATGGCATCTTGTCGGGCGCGGCATCGGCCGGATTGCTTTTCCGATCTATTGCTTCCTGCTGGTGGAGGGCTTTTATCACACCTCCAACAGGAAAAAATACATGCTGCGTATGCTGATTTTCGCGCTGATCTCGGAGATTCCTTTCGATCTCGCATTCAGCGGTTTTCCGGCTCCCGCATCGTGCATATTGCATCAGAATGTGATGTTTACGCTGCTGCTGGGCCTGGTGCTTATGTATCTGTATGAGGAGCTCAAGGCGCGGTATCTGATGCAGCCGCTGATTTTCAATACGCTTGGCGTAATTTTGATCGTCGGGGTATCCGCCGTTGCATTATTTCTGAAAACGGATTACAGGTACCTCGGGATTCTTATTATTCTTATCTTTTATCTGTTCCGGGGAAAAAAGATCTGGATTGCCGTCGTACTGGCGGCCGTTCTCTACTTCTTTTCCGACCCTCTGGAGGGACTTGCGCTCATTGCACTGCTGCCGATTTTCTGCTATAACGGAAAACAGGGCAGGAAGGTCAAATATCTTTTTTATGCGTTCTATCCGGTGCATTTGCTGCTGCTGGGCCTGGCCGCGAGACTGCTGTAGGGCGGGCAGGAGCAAAAGTCCGCTGTGAGGCGAGCGCAGACGGAAGTCTGACGGCATGGCTGCCGCCGGGCTTCCGGGCTTTGTTCGCCGTGTTTAACGCTTACTCAAACTGATGATCCTTCACAATCTTGTCGTACAGGTCGAGAACGCAGTACTCGCCGTCGGCGAAGTGTCTGCAGGTCGTGCAGGATACTCTGCAGCCGCAGTTCTCGCAGGTGCTGTTCGTGGTGGTTTCCGCATCCTTTCTCGGAGCGAAGGCGCTGCAGTTTTCCGCAACCTTCTCGTAGGTTTGTTCGCTTGCTCTCATGGAAATCCTCCTTTCCTGCCTTTTGGAAAAGCTCTTCCGCGGGCAGCGTGCTTTATCGTATATTTGAACAAGAAATCCGTCTGTTGTCCGGGAGGAGAAACCGCCCGGCTGGATTTCATTGTATGGGTTATTATTTCTGATTTCGTACCGATTATTCACCGGCGGCGGATGGAAAGAACAGGACAGAATTGAAAATAATTGTCCGGGAGGAATTTTTATAATGGTTATATTGAAAATACTGGAAGTTAAAAATTTCATGGCAAAATTATTTCAAAAGAATGATTTTGACACTTTTCTTGTGAGCGAGGCGGAGGTGCAGGC
>CAMWWR010000352.1 GCA_947178045.1 uncultured Clostridia bacterium | reverse complement strand
GGAATTGCTGGCAGCACCAACGGAAGGATTAGCAGAAGAGCCGCTGCCGACAGAGGAAGAATCAAGGTCAGTATCTCTTGCAGAACCGGCAATGGAGTCAATGGAAGAATCTCTGACGGAGCTGACAGAAGAATCAGCAGAGCAGCCTTTCACGGAGCCGGTACAGGGGGCAGGGGAAGAATTGCTGCCGGAATCGGCAGAAGAACCGGAAATCAGTTCGGAGCCGGAGAAAATAGCATCGTTGCCGGACAATCCGAATCGTGCAATGAGTTCGGATGAAATCGCGGCGCTGTTCGCATCAATAGGAGGAAGCGAGAAAGGCGAAGAGGATATTACTGTGTCAATTCCGCAGAATGAAGAGGATATTGCCATTTCGATCCCGGAGGAAGGCGAGAATATTTTCATTCCGATTCCGGACCCGACGGAGGATCCGCTGCCGGAGCTGAAGCCGGAGCCGGAAGTAAAATCTGAGCCGGAGAAAAAATCGCCGATGCCGGTGTCGAGCGACCCGAATCATGCGATGAGTCCGGATGAGATTGCGGCGCTGATCGCGTCAATGACACAATAGTGAAAAAGAAAAGGCATTTGCTCATGATCGTCAAAAAGAGCGATCGGGCAAATGCCTTTTTTATTACCGAAAGGAGCCTTTTTTCCCTGCCCCGCTGCGGCCTGACGGTACGCGGGAGCCGTTGTATCGGTGTGATCTGCGCCGTCTGCGCCGGGTTGAGGAGGCGAAAATAAGGAAGCCGCCGCCAAAAAGAATAAGAACTGCTGCGCCGATTCCCAAAATCAGGGGAAGCAGTGCTTTGGAATCCTTTTTTCCACTGCCTTCCTCCGGACCGTGAGAGGCGGAGGCACCGGGTTGACCTGATGAGATAGGAGCGCCGGATTCAGTTTCATTTTGAAATACGATATCCGGCGGAATCATATAGCTTGGCCAGAGAGCTTCAAATTCTGCGCGCGTTACCGGGTATTCCGGATTATCATAAATAATATCCGCGTATCCGATATTCCGGCCCGCGAACTGATAGGTTATCCGCCCGATAATATTGTCGCCGTGTACAAATTCCTCCACAGGCTGGTAGGAAATTGTTTTTATGGCATCGGTAAAATTTGCGGAAATTGGAAGCACAACATTGCTGTTTTTTCCGACATGGATCAGCATGTCGACACCGGCAGAAAATTCTGCGGCCTGAGTAAACAGAGGCGGGAAATTCAAGTCGAGTTCCAGCTCCGTTTCCTCGATATTGTAAAGCGAATAATTATCAAATGCAAAATTAAGTATGTTGATCGTATCCTCGTAGGCATGCAGGGCAGTATCCACATGAAGCACGACGGCAATCAGTGTAAGTCCGTCTTTTTCGGCAAAGGTGATGAGCGTAGTCAGCGCCTCCGTCGTACCACCGGTTTTTCCGGCTATGGCATAATTGTAGTTCAGGGTCTTGCGTATAAAGCGATGATGGTTTGCAACGGGGCGCGCTACATTTTTGTTTGTGGGAGGAATAGTATAGGTCCGCGTACCCGCGATGGTTCGAAAATCGGAATATGCGATGGCAGCTTTTCCAATCAGCGCCATATCATAAGCACATGTATAATGCTCCTTTTCGTGGAGGCCATGGGGATTTAGAAAATTGCTGTTGACGCAGCCGAGATCCTTCGCGCG
Organism: uncultured Clostridia bacterium; assembly: GCA_947178045.1. Classification (GTDB taxonomy): domain Bacteria; phylum Bacillota; class Clostridia; order Lachnospirales; family Lachnospiraceae; genus RGIG4057. Next base: position 1,405 of record CAMWWR010000352.1, on the reverse strand, counting down.
CTGGTTCATCAGAGCGGAAAATTCGGCTATCGAGCCCGAGCTTTTATTGACCTTTGCGGCAACATGCTCGCCGATGGCATACGAAACCTCGTTGGCCGATTCCAGCAGCATTCCGTACAGAGCGTCCCTCAGTGTTACCTGCTCCCCGGCGACCAGACCGATCCGGCTGCCGTACACATTGCTCTCGGCGGCCTGGGACATTGTCACAATCTCATTAAGCGAACAATTTTCCAGCGCCAGCAGAGCGGTCGCCACCTTGGTAATGCTTGCCGGATAATATGCGGTGTATATATCCTTTTCATACAAGACCAGACCAGTCGAGGCTTCCATGACAATCGCAGCGTCGGCATAAACCGCAGGGCCGGACGGCCAGACAAAATCCGATTCCGCTGAGGAGCCTTCCGCAGCGGACGGATACAAAGGGTCAGTGCCCGACAAAAGCAGAGCGGGCAGTAACAGAGTGGATAGCAGCACAGCCGCAGCCGCGCGCAATAATTTATGATTTTGTAAAAGCATACGGACAAACCTCAATTTCGGATGTTGACAGATTTCTGAGTCTTATTATAGTGCATTTTGAGGACATCCGCAATATAAATAAAAAAGCAATCAAAAACCGCCGGACGGCAGAATTCTGTCGCCCGGCGGCCGGAAAGAACAAGTTCCCGGTCAGTTTTTCTTTGCCTGTCCGTAATATGCGTTTGCTCCGTGCTTTCTCAGGTAATGCTTGTCCAAAAGCTCCTGCTGCATTGGCCGGATAGTGTTGTTGGACAGCGCGAGATTATGCCATGCCATAAAGGAAACCTCCTCAAGGACAACGGCATTGTGAACAGCGTTGTGAGGGTCGGTACCCCAGGTAAACGGTCCATGACTGTGAACGAGCACGGCAGGAACGTCGTCCGGATTGATGCCGGCCTGCTGAAAACGCTCGATGATGACAGTGCCGGTCTCCTTCTCGTATTCTCCCTGGATCTCCTCAGGCGTCATTTTGCGGGTGCACGGAATTTCTCCGTAAAAATAATCGCCGTGCGTTGTGCCGAGTGCGGGAACGCCGATTCCCTGCTGCGCCATTGTGGTAGCCCAGCGGGAATGTGTATGTACGACGCCGCCGATATTCGGAAATGCCTTGTACAGCTCGATATGAGTCGGCGTATCGGAGGACGGATTGAGAGTTCCCTCCACGCGTTTGCCGTTCAGATCGACAACGACCATATCTTCCGGCTTCATAATGTCGTACTCAACACCGGACGGCTTGATAACAATCAGACCGGATTCACGGTCGATACCGGAGACATTGCCCCAGGTAAATGTGATGAGACCGTACTTTGGCAGCAGCATGTTTGCCTCGTAAACCTCTTGCTTTAACTTTTCTAACATAGTATCATCCTTTCTTATATAAATATTATTT
>CAMWWR010000351.1 GCA_947178045.1 uncultured Clostridia bacterium | reverse complement strand
TACGAAGACCATCCGGAACCCCGCCCTTTTGAAACCATCTTTCCGAGAAAATATGTTCCTCATAAAAGATGCCCGCCGGACAATTAAACTCATATCCCGCAGTATTTTTTATAAATTCAACAAAGGCCTCGGAAGCCTTCATCAGACTAAGCGCTATATCCATATTGCCGTTTTCATCAAATTGATTAAGTGCGACATCATTTACCAGGAACAAACCGGAAGGAGCGTCCTCAACCTTCCGGCCGCAGAATTCTTCCTGACCGCATTCCTCACCTACAAGGTACATCATCGCTTTGTAAGGGTGTTTTACATGCTCAGATGCGTTTTCAGGCATATCCGCTCTATCAGTCCTTGCTTTTCGGCCGGACAAGCTCCTTTTTCTTTTTGTCCGCCATGGACTTCATCTCTGCGGCGCTCTCCAGCACCTTGTCCGTGATTTCCACGCCGCCCAGCATTCTTGCGATCTCCCCGATCTCACCCTCCCTTGACAGCCTGCGGATATCCGTCCGCGTCGTCAGGCCGTCGGTCGTCTTTTCGATAATAAAGTGGGTATCCGCCATGGCTGCGATCTGCGGCAGGTGGGTAATGCACAGAAGCTGCCGCTCGGCCGCGATCCTGGCCATTTTTTCCGAGACAAGCTGCGCGGTGCGCCCGCTCACCCCGACATCGATCTCGTCGAAAATCATGGAATCGATTTCGTCCTTTCCCGAAAAGACCGATTTCAGCGCAAGCATGATTCTGGACAGCTCGCCCCCGGACGCGATTTTCGCGAGTGGGTGCAGGGGCTCCCCCGGATTTGTGGAAATCAGAAATTCCACATCGTCCGTTCCGAGCGCTGTAAAGCTCTCAAGCCGCTCAAAATGCAGCTCCAGTCTTACATCAAGGAAATTCAGATCCCTCAGCGCCTCCGTCAGCAGTGCAGTCAGCTCCGCCGCCTTTTCCCGCCGGATCGCCGAAACCTGCTCCGACAGCTCCGACAGCTCCTTCTCCGCCTCCCGGCAGCGGCGCTCCAGGCCGGCCACATATTCATCGTAATTCTCATATTTTTCGATCAAAACGCGGCACTCTTCCGCATGGCGCAGCACGGCCTCCACCGTCGCGCCGTAGCGTGAGGTCAGACGATTCACAAGGTCAAGCCGCTCCTCAACCTGTGCAAAGCGCTCCTCCTCCCCCCCGGAGGATTCGATATAATCGGTCAGCTCACGGTTAAAATCGTGGATGAGATCCTCGATCTGTCCAAGTGTGCGATACAGGCCCGCAAGCTCCTCGCCGTATTCCTCCACACGGCCGAGCGAGCGCATGGCGTAGCCAACCTGCTCCGCGGCACATTCGCTGCCCTCGCCGGTCAGCTGGTATACCTTGTCCAGCGATTCGCAGATAAGGTTCCGGTTCGACAGTCTCTTATGCTCGGCGCGAAGCTCCTCCTCCTCGCCCGGAACGAGCTTTGCCTCCTCGATCTCATTCAGCTCATACTGCAGAAACGACAGCTCGCGCAGCCGTTTTTCCTCATCGACCTGAGCTGTCCCCAGCTCCTCCTTCAGCGCCCGCCAGCCGCGGTACAGCTCCGCCATGCGCTCCTTTCGGTCTGCGAGTGCCTCCCCGGCAAAGCGGTCCAGCATCTGAAGATGCTTCGCCTTCTTCAGCAGCGACTGGTGCTCATGCTGACCGTGAATATCAATCAGCCCGGCGGCCAGCTCCTTTACGACGGAGGCGCTGACCGTCTCGCCGTTCAGCCGGAATACATTTTTTCCGCTTGCCATGATCTTTCTGGAGATTGTCAGTTCCCCGTCCTCAAGGCTTAAGCCCTGCTCCTCAAGATACCCTGCCAGCGCGCTGTCCCCGACACAAAACGACAGCTCCACCAGCGCGGCATCTGTGCCGGCGCGTATGATATCCTTTGTCACCTTTCCTCCGAGCGCCGCATTGATGGAACCGATAATTACGGATTTCCCCGCGCCCGTCTCTCCGGAGATAATATTCAAATGCTCCCCGAACTCCACCTCTATTTCATCGATAATCGCAAAATTTTTCGCATGAAGACCTGTCAGCATGTCTGCATCCTTTCGTAAAAAGCGTATTTGGGCAACGGGCATCCTGCCATTTTCCGTTTTCCGCCCTCTATCAGTGTAACACATTTTCGGTATTCCAACAATATCGGAATTCTTGCAAAACATCCCTTGCGGATTTATGCAATTTTCCTCAAGAAACGCTGACTCGGCAGCAAAATTCTTACATGCATTCACGCGCCTTTGTGCAAATGTGCAAAAGACGGCCGCCCGCACGCAAACTGCGCACCGGCGGCCGCCCCGGTTTACTTTTCAGTTTTCTGTATTCTGTCAATTTCCTATCTTTTCGACCGTCACTCTGCAGGCCAACTTTCTGCCGTTGACAACGGCATATACCGTCGTCGTGCCGATCGCACGGCCTGTAATCTTGCCTCCGGCCACCTCAGCAACCCGCTCATTATCGGAGTACCACCGAACGGAAAGATCGGATTTTGACGCTCCGTAGACCTCAAGGCTGATGATTGTCGAGGAGTACTGCTGCAGCGTCAGGCTCGTTTTGCTCAGGCCGACCACATACACCTTGACCGACGCGCTCTTTCCGGAATCCGCAAAAATCGTGATATTTGCGGTGCCCATCGCGTGCGCCGTGATCAGTCCGGTCCGGGAGTTCACGCTCGCCACCACCGGATTGTCGCTCGACCAGCTGTAGCTGTCCGTATGCCCGGCCGGGAGAATCGTAAAGTTTACCGTCGTGCTCTCGTCCGGAATCATAACGATCTCCGACTCCGAAACCTGGATGTTGGTAACCGGGATCGGATCGATGACATGCACATAGCATATTGTTGTCAGCCCGCTCGAGTCCTGCGCCCTCGCGGTGATCTGCGCGTCGCCCGCCTTGAGCGCCGTCACCCTTCCGGTCTGACCGTTCACCACCGCAATCGAGGTATCATTCGACTCCCAGGTTACACCGTAGGTGGCGTTCTCCGGCAGAATGGTGGCCGTGAGCGTCTCGGAATGGCCGACAATAAGCTGAAGATAATCATAGTTCAGAGTAATGTCCGAAATCTGGTAG
>CAMWWR010000350.1 GCA_947178045.1 uncultured Clostridia bacterium | reverse complement strand
CGTACATATTGCCGATCAGGTTGGCGTCGAAAAGCTGGCGGCTGAGGGGCCGGAGGCGGGCTGGAGGCTTGCGGAGCGCTTCTGGCCGGGGCCGCTCACAATAATTCTCAAAAAGAGCGGGCTTGTGCCGGAAGGCACGACGGGGGGGCTTTCGACGGTGGCAATCCGTATGCCGTCCGATGAGATCGCTGCGATGCTGATCCGGGAATCGGGGCTTTATATTGCCGCGCCGAGCGCCAACGCGTCAGGGAGGCCGAGTACCACCAGAGCGGAGCATGTGTATGAGGACCTGCAGGGAAGAATTCCGCTGATTCTTGACGGAGGCCCGGTGAGCATCGGTCTGGAATCCACAATTGTCGATCTGACAGCGGAGGTTCCGATGATATTGAGGCCGGGATATATTACCATGGAGCAGCTGCGTGCGGTGCTGCCGTCCGCCGTCTATGACCGTGCGGTCGTCAGCCGGATTCCGGACGCAAATATCGTTGCGAAGGCTCCGGGTATGAAATACCGCCACTACGCTCCGAAGGGAAGTCTTGTCATTTACGAGGGTGAGCTGGAGAACGTGGTGCGTGCAATTAATGAAGAAACGGAGAGGCAGCAGGCACAGGGGAAACGCGTGGCCGTGCTTGCGGCGGAGGAGACGAGAAAATACTATTCCTGCAACATGGTGAAAAGTGTCGGCTCGCGCGGTGATGAGGCCGCGATCGCAGCAAATCTGTTTGACATCCTCAGGGAATTCGACGAGGAACAGACGGAGCTGATCTATTCGGAAAGCTTTGATACGGCGCAGCTTGGGCAGGCAATCATGAACCGGCTGCTCAAGGCAGCCGGCTATCATGTGATCCGGGTGTAACGATTGTGCAGTCCGAGAGTAACGGTCGTGCCGGCAATGTCTGATTAAAAAGCCGCCTGTGGAGCGGAAGAGAATGCGACGTCGTGCCGCAGCGGCCGGTGGTCGTACTGTCCGGGTATAACGGATGTCCCGTCAGAGACACGGACGTAATCAGGACTCGATCTGGGCGATTCTGCGCAGATGGCGCTCTTCGTTGGAGAACGGGGTATTCAGGAAGGTGTCCACGATCTTGACGGCGAGCCCCGGCCCGACGATGCGTCCCCCCATGGCGAGAATATTGGCATTGTTGTGAAGCCGCGTTGCTTCCGCAGAAAAGCAGTCATGGCAGAGAGCACAGCGCACTCCTGCGATTTTGTTGGCGGTGATGGAAATACCGATGCCGGTGCCGCAGATCAGAATACCAAATTCACATTCTCCGGAAACTACGGCGTTTGATACCAGCTTTGCATATACGGGATAGTCGCAGGAAGCCGTGGAGTCCGTGCCGAAATCCCGATATTCGATGTGCTTTTCCTGGAGATACCGGATGATCTCCTGCTTTAATTCATAACCTCCGTGATCGCAGCCGATTGCTATCATAGCTTTTACCTCCTTAAATTGTAAATATCCTTCAAAAGAAATCCAGTAAAATTTTTATACTGTACTATTCCGACAAGCCGGATGCTGCCGTGCCCTTTGTGTATGTACAGGGCATGAATGCGTTTTTTGCGGGCGGATGCAGGCGGCCTGCCGGGGAAATCCCTCCGGGTCAGTCGGCCTCGGGAAGATGGCCGTGGAGCAGCCGGTAGATGACCTTCTGCATCAGAGCATAGAGCTCGGAAAAGCACTCCTCGTATGCGTTGAGGCTCTGTCCGTAAGGGTCGCAGAGATCGCCGTGCTCTCCGGAAAACTCCCGGATCGTGTACGTATTTTCGTTGATCAGAAAGTCGGTGGCGAGACGGCGTTTCTGGGCGACCGTCATCGTCAGAATGAGCGTTTGCTCATCCACCTCCTCCCTGCTGAACTGGCAGGAGGAGTGGGTGCCCATCAGCATACCGTGCGTGGCGAGAGTGGTCTCTGTCTTGGGGTTGACCGGCTCCGGAAAAAGTACGACAAGCCCGCGTGAGCAGACCGCCAGATCCAGGTCGTGGTCAATGTTTTTAAAAATCGTTTCGGCCATCGGGCTTTGAACGGTGTTTTCCGTACAGACGAAAATTAGTTTTGTAATCATAAAAGATACCTCTTTCGCACAGGTGCTTTTCGATGCATCCTCTGAGCGCGGCCTGCGGCATTTTATTCAGCGCAGCCTGTGACGGTTTGCTGAATTGCCTGCCAGGCCAGAATGCGGCTTTCCGGGCTGTGCCGGGCTGCGGTCCTGTTCTGCTTTTTCCGGGTCCCGGTCTCAGTCCGGGAGACAGGCGGCAAGCTCCATGACCAGACGGACGGAGTGCTCGATAGCCGCGGCTTCAAATGCCGGATAATCGACCTGAGCGCTGTTGTCGGCCTTGTCCGAGATTGCGCGGATGATCAGAAAAGGGATGTGATTGAGACAGGCGGCCTGGGCGATCGCGCCTCCTTCCATCTCCGTACACATCGGATGGAACTGTGACACGAGATAGTCTTTTTTAGCCTTGTCGGCGATAAACTGATCTCCGCTCACGACTCGTCCCGTGAAAACCTGAATGTCCGGGTTGACTTTTCTGCAGGCGCTCTCCGCGAGCTGCAGCATGGACGAATCCGCCTCGAAGACGGAGGTCTCCATGCGGGGAATTACGCCCGGCGCGTAGCCGAAAGCGGCAGCGTCCACATCGTGCTGTAGAGCATCCGTGGAGAGAACGATATCGCCGATGTCGATGGCGGAATCCAGAGAACCGGCAATTCCGGTATTGACGATCCGGTCAACGCTGAACAGATCCGCGAGTATCTGGGCGCAGATGCCGGCATTGACCTTTCCGATGCCGGACCGCACGACGACGGCCTCCTTTCTGGAAAGCTTCCCCTGATAAAATTCCATGGAAGCCCTTTTGACGATACGAACCTCTTCCATGGCTGCGGTCAGACGGCTGACCTCCTCCTCCATTGCGCCGATAATGCCAAGCATAGTTATCCTCCATCTCTGCCGTAAGCAGGTTTGTTTTTTGGTAAGCCGGCCCGGCGGATGCGCATTCCGCACGGAAGGGCATGCCTGCTGGCGCAGTTGTGACCCCGCGGGAGATTTCGGACGGCTTCCCTGCTTAGTATACCAT
>CAMWWR010000349.1 GCA_947178045.1 uncultured Clostridia bacterium | reverse complement strand
CCCGTTCCGTTTTCACACTTTCTCCTTCAGCGCGAGCCATTGGGCGTAGATGTCCCGCTTGGACACGCCGCGGTCCGCCGCTGCCGCCTTCATCGCATCCTTCTGCGACATGCCCTGTGAGAGATATCGCTCAAGGTGCTCCTCCAGCGGCATTTCATTCCAGCTTTCCTGCTCCTGCGCCTTCAGCTCCCCGGCATCAACGCCCGCGAGCACGAGCACACATTCCCCGCGCGGCTCCTGCCGGCGGTAAAACTCCGCCGCTTCCGTGAGTGTGGTTCCCAATATAGTCTCATGCTTTTTGGTGAGCTCCCGCAGCACCGTCACCCTGCGGTCGCCGAGCTCCCGCGCCAGCTCCTCCAGCGTTTTGACAAGCCGGTGGGGAGCCTCGTACAGAATGATCGTGCGCGTCTCCGTCCGAAGCTCCTCCAGCACGCGCGCCCGCTCTTTCCGGTCCGCCGGCAGAAAGGCCTCGAAGCAGAAGCGCCTTGTCGGCAGCCCGGACAGCGTCAGCGCCGTCACCGCCGCGCACGCGCCGGGCAGCGAGGTCACGGTGATTCCGGCCTTCTGCGCCAGCCGCACCAGCTCCTCGCCGGGGTCGGAAATGCCCGGCGTGCCCGCGTCCGTGATCAGCGCGATGTTCTTCCCGGCGAGCAGCAGTTCCACCAGCTCGCGGCCCTTGTCGAAGCGGTTAAACTCATGATAGCTCGTCATCGGCGTGTGAATGTCGAAATGATTCAGCAGCCGGATGCTGTTGCGCGTATCCTCCGCCGCGATCAGATCCGCCTCCTTCAGCGTGCGGCTCACGCGGAAGGTCATATCCTCCAGATTTCCGATCGGCGTCGCACACAAATATAAGGGTCCGGCCATTTGATCACTTCCTTCCGCGGCCCCTGTTGTTTTAATACCCGTAAATATCAGTAATCTCCGGGGAATATTTTCCCGGCTCCGCGTATATAATCAGCGGCGCTTCCACCCTGACCCTGGATTTTCCGCCCTTCACGCATTCGAACAGTACCATGCCCGGCTCGCGGTCGACGTACGGATGCACAAATTTCATCCGCTTCGGCTCGAGCCGGTATTTCGTCAGTGCCTGGATAATTTCGGCCAGCCGGAACGGCCGGTGCACCATATAAAACCGGCCGTTTGGCCGCAGCAGCTTCGCGCCCTCCCGAACGACGTCCTCGAGTGTACATTTGATTTCGTGGCGTGCGATTGCCTTTGGCATATCCGGGTTGGCAAGCCCGTGATGCTCAGTCATATACGGCGGATTTGTCGTCACCACATCGAAGGAGGAGGCTCCGAACACTGCCGCAGCCTCCCGGATATCCCCCTCCACAATGCGGATACGCTCCTCCAGCCCGTTGTATTCCACGCTTCGGCGGGCCATATCCGCGCTTTCCGGCTGCAGCTCCAGCCCGGTAAAATGCCGTCCCGGTGTTTTGGCGCTCAAAAGGATCGGGATGATCCCGGTGCCGGTGCCGAGGTCGATCACCGTCTCGCCCTCCCGGACGCGGGCAAAGCCGGAGAGCAGGACCGCATCCATGCCGAAGCAGAACTTTTCCGGGTTCTGTATGATCCTGAGCTGATTGCGCTCAAGGTCGTCCAGGCGCTCGCCGGGTTTGAGAATGACCGCGGCGCTACTCAATGTGATTGCCCTCTCGCTTCTCCAGCGCCTCCAGCGCCTTCAGCTCGGCGTCCACTGCCACCTTTTCCCTGCGCTTTTTCGGGCGGAAGCGAAGGTCGTCCACCTTGTATTCACGGATTTCCTTTTCTTCGCCTTCCAGAGTCACGATCACCTTCACCAGCTGCTTGAGCACGCTGACGCTGGAGACCTCGCCCCTGAGGCCGTCGTGCGTCGTCACATAGTCGCCGACATTCGGCAGCTTGCTGTTCAGGTACTCGTAGGCCTCCTCCTCGTTTTTCAGACAGCACATCAGTCTTCCGCACACACCGGAGATTTTTGTCGGATTCAGGGAGAGATTCTGCTCCTTCGCCATCTTGATGGAAACCGGCGCGAAATCCGAGAGATAGGTGTGGCAGCACATCGACCTGCCGCAGATCCCGATGCCGCCGACGATCTTTGTCTCGTCACGCACGCCGATCTGGCGCAGCTCAATCCTCGTTTTAAACACGGAGGCCAGATCCTTTACCAGCTCGCGGAAATCGATGCGCCCGTCCGCGGTAAAGTAGAACAGCACCTTATTGTTGTCAAAGGTATATTCGCAGTCGATCAGCTTCATTTCCAGACCGTGCTTCGCAATTTTCTCAAGGCAGATCCGAAAGGCGTCCTTTTCCTTTGCCTTATTGCGCTGCTGAGTGGCGTCGTCCTCCGGCGTCGCCAGGCGGATCACTTCCTTGAGCGGCTGGATTACCTTTTCGTCCTCCACCTCGCGGCAGCCCAGCACGACATAGCCGTACTCCACGCCGCGCGCCGTCTCCACGATCACATGCTGCCCCTGCTTTATATCATGGCCGGCGGGGTCAAAGTAATATACCTTGCCCGCCTGCCGGAATCTCACTCCGATAATTGTCGTCATATTTCCCCTCTCATTCCGCCGCGCAAGCGGCCTCCTCGCTATTTCTCCTGCAGCGCCAGCAGCAGCAGCTCCATCGAGGCTTCAAAATTGACATTTGCGTTCAGCCGCGCGCGAATTGTGCTGAAGGACTGGACGATATGTCCGAGCGCCTCAAAGCTCTTCATCGCCGCCTGTTTCTGAATCGCAAACAGCTCCTCTTTATATATGACCTGCTCCGCGTCCCTCGTAGCCTTGAACAGCAGTACGTCGCGGTACCACAGCAGCATCAGGTCCAGACAGTCCTGAATTGCCGGCTTGTCCTCCGCCAGATGCTTCAAATATTCCATGATCTCCCCGATCCGCATTTCGTCGATGTATTTGACAAGATGCAGCACGTCCTCCCTGCGGCGGGCGAAATCCTCCGAGGACGCGAACCGGATCGCCTTCCCGAGATTGCCGCCGGAAAATGCCGCAGCCAGCTCCGCCTGATAATCCGGGATCCGGCAGACCTCCATCAGATGCTTTTTAATGCTTTCCCGGCCCACCGTCTTCAGATGCAGCGTTACGCAC
>CAMWWR010000348.1 GCA_947178045.1 uncultured Clostridia bacterium | reverse complement strand
TTGGGATTTCTTTGAGGATTTTGAACCGGTGCGCTATGAGGAGCTCATTGAACGAATGGGGCTGCGCATGAAGGACAAGGCCAAAACGCTGTCCTCCGGGCTCGCTGCAAAGCTGAAGCTGGCGGCGACGCTGGCGCGTAGAGCGGCGGTCTATCTGCTCGATGAGCCGCTGAACGGAATTGACATCATCGCGAGGGATCAGATTATAAACGCCGTTCTGGAGGTGGCGTCGGGGCAGAGCGCTGTCGTTATGTCAAGCCACCTCGTGGATGAGCTGGAGAAGATTATCCACAATGCGATCTTTGTCAAGGAAGGAAGTGTTGTCCTTGAGGGGGACGCGGAGAAGCTTCGCCGGGAACGGGGCAAAACGATCGTAGAATTATATAAGGAGATATATGCGTCATGCTAAAGCTGATGAAATATGAATTCCGCAAGCAGCTGTTTACAAAACTGGCGCTGCTTGTAATACTGGCGCTGCTGGAGGGCTATTTTTTCTACGGGGTGATCATAAAGAGCGAGGAGAAGACGTTTAAGGGTGAGTTCTTTCTTATGGCTTTTGCGTTTGCGGCGATCCTTCTCGTATCGTTCGAATGCGTTTTCACATTTTACAGCGATCTCAGGACAAAGCAGAGCTATATGCTGTTCCTCGTGCCGCAGAGCACCTACAGCATCATGGGAGCAAAGGTGCTTTCCGCAATGATTCAGATCGTGCTGACAGGTGTTTTTATCGGAGTCGTTGCGTTTTTGGACGCCTTTGTTATGGCGGCCCGATTCGGCGAGCTCCAGCAGCTGCTGGAAACGATTCAGAGAATTTTGCGGGAGCTGTTCCGGCTGGATGTGAATGTCGGAAGGATCGCCGTCAAGCTGGCGGTTGTTGTGATGGCGTGGGTGGCAACCGTGATCGTCGCGATGCTGTCCATCACCTTCGGGGTGACGCTGATGGCGAATTCAAGGCTGCGCGGGGTGGTGAGCTTTATTATTTTTATCGCGCTTGACGTGGCGGCCACGAAGCTGAAGGGGCTTTTGCTGGACAATATGAGCGGATACACCAAAGATATTGTGGGAATACTGTTATCCCTGCTTGTTGCGGCGGCGGCGTATATGGCGACCGCGTGGATGCTGGACAAAAAGGTATGTGTATAAGGAAACGCTGATTAAATCAGTGCTTCCATAAAAATCATGTCGGAGCCTGCGGGAAATAATCGGACAGTCCGGCAGGCAGAGGTGCAGAAGGAAAAAGGTATCGCGGCAGTCCGGCTTTGGGTGCGGCGGTGCGTTCCGATAAAACCGAAGGATTTTCAGGACAGTCCGGAATGGAGGATGAATATGAGTGAAGAATATAAGGAAGACTGCAGCCATGACTGCAGCTCTTGCGGAGAAAGCTGTTCAAGCAGAACGAGCAGTGCCCCGCAGGATTTTCTCGCGCCGATGAACGCGCACAGCAATGTAAAAAATGTGATCGCCGTTGTCAGCGGAAAGGGCGGCGTAGGAAAGTCGTTTGTGACCTGCGCGCTCGCGGCTGCGATGAGCCGCAGAGGCTATCGGACGGCGGTGCTGGATGCCGACATGACGGGCCCGTCCGTGCCGAGATGCTTCGGGCTGCGGGACAAGGCGGTGGCCGATGAGAGAGGGATTCTTCCGGCGGTGACAAAGGGCGGTATCCGGGTAATGAGTGTCAATCTGCTGCTCGAGAATGAGGAGACGCCGGTTGTCTGGCGCGGGCCGGTAATCGCGGGAACCGTGAAGCAGTTCTGGAGCGACGTCGTGTGGGGGGATGTGGACTACATGTTCGTCGATATGCCTCCGGGCACCGGCGATGTGCCGCTCACGGTCTTCCAGTCGCTTCCGGTCGTCGGCATCATCGTTGTGACGAGCCCGCAGGAGCTGGTTTCCATGATCGTGGCGAAGGCGGTGCACATGGCGGAGGAGATGAAGATCCCGGTACTCGGGTTTGTCGAGAATTACAGTTATATCACTTGCGGGCACTGCGGGGAGAAGCTCAGCGTGTTCGGCGAGAGCCATATCGACGAGATTGCGGCACAGTATATGCTGCCGGTGCTTGCGAAGCTCCCGATCGATCCGGCGATCGCGGGCGCGGCGGACGCGGGCCGCATGGAGGAGCTCTCCGGCGGACGCTTTGACAGCATCGCGGATTTCCTGGAAAATGTCTTTGCCGCGGCGCACGGGCAGGAGACGGCGGAAGAAACGCTTAAGATCGCGGTTCCGACGGACGAGAGCGAGAATATATCCGGGCACTTCGGACATTGTGAGTCGTTCATGCTGTATGAGATCGGCCGGGGCGGCCTGAACGCAAGGCGTGCGGTAAAAGCGCCGGGAAACGGCCATGTGTCCGCAATCGAGCTGATGAAGGAGAACGGTGTTTCCGTTGTAATATGCGGCGGGATCGGAAGAGAGGCACTGGAGGGACTGACGGCGGAGAGAATCCGTGTTGTTCCCGGTATGAGCGGAGATATCGACGTAGCGGTGGCAGCCTTCCTTGACGGGACGGCGGCAGAGAACGGCGGGGCGACCTGCAGTTGCAGTCACGACGAGGATATGGGCTGCGGGGGCGGCTGCAGCGGCTGTCCGGGCTGCCACTGAGGCGGGAAAGGAAGCCAGCAGCATTCATAAAATAATATGGGATCGGCCCCTGTGGACAACAAAAACGGCGCAGCTTCGGCTGCGCCGTTTTGCAGGAGAAATACCGCTGCGCGGTACAAATTCGACAGAGAAAGCGTTTTAATCCGCCTTTCCCTGGCCGGCTTCCATATCCGGCGCGTTCTCCTGCTCATCCTCCCGCAGCACCCGGATATGTACCTGGTCGATGCGGTTTCGGATCACGTTTTTCACCGTAAAAACAACGCCCTGATCGGTGATGGATTCACCGGCGGCAGGAAGGTGGTCGAGACGGTTGATAATATGTCCGGCAATGGAATCGTAGTCGTCGGATTCCAGCTCCAGTCCAAGCGCCTCGTTGATCTCGTCCAGCTTTGCCGTACCCTCGGCGATATATTCGTCCGGGGCAATGCTGCGCACGGAGTCCACCTCGTCGGCATCGTACTCGTCGCGGATCTCTCCCACAATCTCCTCAAGAA
>CAMWWR010000347.1 GCA_947178045.1 uncultured Clostridia bacterium | reverse complement strand
GGGGAGCGCAGCAGAAGCCGCGGGGAAAGCAGCATGTTGGAGGAGCGGTCAATAGGCCGGCCAGACAGCCGGACGCTCCGGACACCGGAGATGTACGGGAGAAATCCTGAGAGAAGCCGTGTCCGACATGCCGTTAAGAAAAAGCCGGCTCGTGCCGATAAAAAAAGGAGGAAGAAGCGGCTGTTCGTGGCGCTCGGAATTACGGTGTGCCTTGGACTGATGCTTTTTTCCCTGTACCGCATATTTTATTATGATATCTGGAGCTACATAAGTGAGCGAAAAATGGAGAAGCTTGCCTCCGGCGTTTTGATTCCCGTGGAGGCGGAGGTGTCGGAAGAGCACCGCATCGCCGATCTGATCGCAAGCGGCCTTTATACCGAGGAGGAGGCGATCGTCAAGGCTGCCGAGGAGGCCGCCGCAGCGGAGAACATTACCGGAGCGGACTCGGATATTCTCTATAAATACAGTGTGCTGTACAAAAGAAATTCCGATATGGCGGGCTGGATACAGATCCCGGGTACGGTTGTGAATTATCCGGTCATGCTGACGCCGGACGACGAGGAATATTACCTCAAAAAGGGATTTGACAAAAAATTTGATATCAACGGGATCCCGTTCATGGATGCGCGCTGCAGCGTGGCGGAGCCGACGACGAATTTTCTGATCTACGGACATAACATGAAAAACGGTTCGATGTTTTCGGCGCTGCTGAATTATGAGCGGGAGGATTTTTACAAAGAGCATCCGGGCATACGATTTGATACGATCTATGAGACCGGACAGTATGAGATTGTCGGAGTGTTCCGGACGCAGATCGCCTTTGAGGGGGAGGAGACGTACCGGTATTATCAGTTTATTCAGGCGGAGAGCAGGAAGGAGTACGACGCATATATCGCGTATGTGAAGGAGAATGCCTTTTATGATACGGGGATAACGGCGGAGTACGGGACGCAGCTGCTCACGCTTTCGACCTGCGACCGCTCCATCGAGGAGGGGCGGCTGGTCGTGGTGGCAAGAAAGCGGGAAGGAACGAAAAAAGAGTAGAGGAGAAGCGGCTGCGCACCACTGCGTCGCGGCTGTGAGCGGAGGCAGTGCGGAGGCTGAGATGAATCGAGGAAGGGCTGATATGGAAGTGAGGACAAGGAGACAGGGCGACCGGAGAGCCGCCGGAATTGCAGTATTTTTGTTTTTGGCACTGATCGCGGTGAGCGTGCTGCCGGGGATTTATGCCGATGCCGCCGCCACAAAGCTCACGGTTTCGGACAGGGAGTATAATCTTTCGGTGGAGCAGCTTCCGGACGGTGTGACGAGAGCATACGCAAAGCTTCATGACACCTCCCTGAAGGCGGGGGAGTACGAGCTGGCGCTGTTTGACAGCTATGAGGCAATGATTGCGATGGAGAACGCGCTGGAGGCAGCGGGAGAAAAGCTTTCCGATATCAGTCTTCTTGCGATGGAGGCGATCCTCTATCAGAGTGATGAGGAGGGGGATTTTTATCCTGTTGAGGAGCGCTACGGGATTACTCTGATCTGTCCGGTTCCGTCCGCGCTTGCGGCGAATGCGGAGCAGGTGCAGATTACCGCAGTAAACGCTGCCGGGAGGCTTCAGAGGATATCCTCCGAATTTGTCGAGGTAAACGGCGTGAAATGCCGGAAATTTGATATCGGGCCTTTTGATACCTATGCGTTCCTGTACAAGAAGACGGGCACGCTGACAAGCGGGGACGCGCCGACGCCTACCCCGGTGAAGACTTCGACTCCGGCCCCAACCAAGGCGCCTGCAAAAACGCCGACGCCTGCTCCGACGAAGGCGCCAGCCAGGACACCGACGCCTGCCCCGACCAAGGCGCCTGCAAAACCCCCGACTCCGGCTCCGACGAAGGCGCCGGCGAAAACACCGACACCTGCTCCGACGAAAACGCCAGCAAAAACTCCGACGCCGACCAAAGCTGCGGCGAAGACACCTACTCCTGTTCCGACAAAGGCGCTTGCAGGTGCCACGACAGGAAACCGGCCGTCCGGCCAGATGTCCGCAAGCGTGACGAAGCAGCCGGTCAGGGACAAGACGCCTCAGACAGGGGACGATTTTAACCGTGCGGGCTATCTGGCGCTGTTTGCGGCCGGAGCTGCGGGGCTCGGCGGAATTCTTCTGTATACCGGGCGGAAAAAATAAAAATTTACTTTATCAGCATCTTTTTGACGGCCTGAAAACGGCTCCGGTCCTGCGCCGACATCTGAGATTCAAGAATCTCGGAGATGAGCGCAGATTCCTGAGCCGTAAATTTCAGCCGCAGCGCGTTCATTTTTGTAATTGTCTTCATGTAGAGCGTGGGCATTTTGCTCTCCGGTGTTTTTTCGGCATCCTCCATCAGCTCTGTCAAAAATTTTCTTTTTACCGGATCCAGAGATTTCAGCTCCGGCCGGTTCAGCCAATCCTGATTCATAGTTTTCCTCCATATTTGATATTTGTATTGTGTCATGCAAGCGGTCTGCCCGCCGTCAGACCGGCGGCTGCCGCTTCCATAATGTCTATTCGGGAGCAGCGCAGATTATAACAGCTATTGCGGACGGAAATCAGATTTCGGGCGCATAAAAAATCCGCTCGCGCGGAGGGCTCTAGGAGTCCTCCGGCACGGCGGTATCCTGCATGACAGAACTCATGGCCTGAAACATTTCCTGCTGATCCGGGGAGAGCATGGAAAAAAGCGCGTCGGAATTCTGATTCATAAAAGGAGCCATCTCCTGAAGATTCTGATAAAGCTTCATCATCTGGAGCATATTCTGCATCTGCTCGATGCGGGAGCGCTCCTGTTCGCTCAAAAGAGGGGAAAGCCTTGAAAAAATATCGCTCCACTGCTCCTCCTGGCTTTTTGGCGCGGTCTCCGCATAGTCCGAATCCAGGCTGCGCCCGCTGTTCAGACACTCCATGCACTCGTACAGCTTGGCGAAAAGCAGGAGCGGCCGGCGCAGGTTCGGAGGGAGATAGGGAAGCATTACACTGAGCAGCAGAGAAAGCCGGCAAAACGGAAAGGGTTCGCCGGACCGTCCGCCGCCCGGTGTGCTCTGCGATGGGTTCATGCCCTGTTCCTCCCCTCAAAAGTATGAT
>CAMWWR010000346.1 GCA_947178045.1 uncultured Clostridia bacterium | reverse complement strand
GCGTGACGGACGCATCTGCCAGGCCGGGCGAGCTCACCGTGACGAGGATGTCGCCGGCAGCGAGAGACGCACCGATCACGGCGAGCAGCTTGCCGGAGAAGAGACGGCGCTCCGTGCATTTATACTGCTCGAAATCCGTGCTGTCGCCGTTGTCCAGGCCGAGCAGGCGGCCGGCCCCGGAGACGGTCACGCGGACGCGATTGTTCGCGTTTTCCACCGGATTTCCGAGCGCGTCCTCAGCGGATATTGTGAGGAAAATCAGATCCCTTCCGTCGGCGCGCAGCGTGCTGCGGTCAGCGGCCAGACAAAGTGCCGCGGCATCCCCGAACGAGGTGCGGATATCCTCGGCGATCACGCTGCCGTTTTTATCGAGGGCAACGGCGCGCAGCGTCCCCTTGCGGTACGGGAGCACCCAGTGCGCCAGCAGGTCATCGCGGCCGTGCGCGTGGTCGAGCTCGCGCCTGCCGAGGCTTTCGCCGTTGAAAAACAGCTCGACGGCGGGAGCGTTGGAGCAGACGAGCACATCGACCGGCTGTCCCTCGTTGAAATCCCAGTAAGGAAACAGATGAACCATCGGCGCTTTTTTATAATCGGTCCATTCCGCCTGGAAAATGTAAAAGGAGTCCTTCGGAAAGCCGGCGGTGTCGATCTGGCCGAAGTATGAATTCTTTGTGTGGTACGGCGTCGGCTCGCCGATGTAGTCGAAGCCCGTCCATATAAACTGTCCCGCGCTGTACGCTGTATCCCGGTCGTCCGCGATGCAGGCGAGCGTCGATTTTGCCCCCCAGCTGGTCGAGCTGTTGCCCAGGGAGGAGCACTGCTCGTCGTCGTCCGCGAGAATCGGCGTGCCGTAAGGGAAATGATAGATCCCGCGGCTCTGCACGACGGATGCGGTCTCGCTGCCGTAGATGA
Organism: uncultured Clostridia bacterium; assembly: GCA_947178045.1. Taxonomy (GTDB): domain Bacteria; phylum Bacillota; class Clostridia; order Lachnospirales; family Lachnospiraceae; genus RGIG4057. The sequence goes on along the minus strand of CAMWWR010000346.1, from coordinate 2,219 downwards.
TCCAGTCCGGATGCTTCGCATGGTGCTCATCGTAGTAGCGCTCCGAATAATTATAGCCCGCGTATTTGATGATATCCGCGCATTTCTGCGCGCCCTCCCACGGCATGTAGTTTGAGCCGATGGTGACCGGCGCGTTTCCCTTCGGGTCGTTCTGCCGGACGTATTCGGTCAGCATTCGGGTGATCTCCTGCCCGTGCGCGTCCGCGTGGGTATCGTAAATTTCGTTTCCGATGCTCCAGAGAATGACGCTCGGGTGGTTGCGGTCGCGGCGAATCCAGGAGGCGACGTCGCGGCGGCACCATTCCTTGAAAAATCTTGCGTAATCGTATGTCGTCTTTGCGTGCTCCCACATGTCGAACGCCTCGGAATCGATCAGGATGCCGAGCTCGTCCGCCAGCTCCATCAGTTCGACGGCGGGCATATTGTGGGAGGTGCGGACGGCGTTTACCCCCATCTCCTTGAGCAGAAGAAGCTGGCGGCGCAACGCCGTGCGGTTCACCGCGGAGCCGAGGCAGCCGAGGTCGTGGTGCTCGCATGCGCCGTTGATGCGCACCTTGCGCCCGTTGAGCAGAAAGCCCTCCTCCGGCGTAAATTCGGCCGTGCGGAAGCCGATGCGGCAGACTGTGCTGTCGATGACGGCAGATCCATCAAGCAGCTCGCTTGTGAGCGTGTAAAGGTTCGGCGCGTCGATATCCCAGAGCATCGGGGACGATACCAAAAGTGTCTGGGAATTGGCGTAGACCCTGATATCCCCGTTTTGATACGGGCAGAACGCGGTCATGGCGTCAAGCACCGAATCCACGGAGCCGGAGAGGAGCGTGCCGTCCGGGCCCGTCACGGAATGGCGCACGAGGAGGGAGGAGCGGCCCGCGCCCTCCGGCAGGATCACCGCGCTGTCAACGGCGACCTGCCAGCCCTCGTCGCACCGGCGGACTGCGGCGTAGATGCCGTCCGTGTAGAAATGCCGCCGGTCCCTGATCTTCAGCCAGACATTGCGGTAGATCCCCGCACCGGAATACCAGCGGGAATTCGGGCTGCGGTGCACGACGCGGACGACGATCTCATTCTGTCCGTCCGCAAGATACGGGGAAATTTCAAATTCGAAGGTGGAATAGCCGTATTTCCAGACAAAGGCCTCTCTGCCGTTGATGTAGACCGTGGAATCCATATAGACGCCCTCAAAGCGAAGGAAGGCGGTCTCGCTGTCCGCGAGAGGGCAGAAAAAGCGCTTGCGGTACCAGCCCTCGACCGTCTCGTAAAGATCGTTGGAATTGTAGATCAGCCAGTCGTGCGGAAGCTCGACCGGGGTGAAGCTGTTGTCCGACAGGACGGCGGTCAGGGAAGTGCCCAGGGGCTTTTTGCAGAATTCCCAGCCGGTATTAAAAAGTTCGTTTTTCATAATCCTCCTCCATGGCTTGTGTCTGTTTGGCAACATTATACCATGTCCTCCGGACATGCCATCCTCTGGAAGATGCGCATGATTCGCTAGTGCATTTGTCCGCCGCACCTGTGGTGCGGTCCCTCTGGTCGGACGCGAATCGGCGCTAGCATAATGTCTGTCGACATTATACCATATTTTACAGTGCGTTCAAAGTAAAACCGTGAAAACCTTGCTTTTGCTCGCGGCAGGCAGACGGCTTTATTTCGCATGGAATGCGGCATGAATTGAATGGATAGCCGGCGATTCTCATTTTTGTGGTTTGCCTCCTTTGATCAATGCTGCCCGAAACGATAAACGAGGGAATATACCTCGGTATCGTACCCTATTTTTTTATAAAAATCATTCCCGCCGCCGGTCAGGAATTCTCCGCCCATTTCCTTGAATCTTCGATAATGCCTGGTCAATGCAGCGGAAGCCAATCCCTGATGCTGATATTCCGGTATCGTGCATAATGGTTCCATATAGGCAAGCTTATTTTCCGGAATCCACCACATTCCGGAAAAGCACACATACTCCTCATTTTTGTTGGCAATCGTTACACTGTATTCATAAGTTGAATGAGGAGGCGGCGCCATCACGTTACCCAGAACACCAATATATGATTTATGAGGATTCCAATCTGTTTTATCGACCGGGATATCCCAATTTTCAAAGGGCCCTAATTCCCACTCATTAAAGCTTTTCCATGTACATCTGGCAAGCTTTAATGGATCAATCCCGGATGGCTCAACAAAATGAAATCCCTTCGGAAGTTCATACTCTAATGCTGACTTTGTAA
>CAMWWR010000345.1 GCA_947178045.1 uncultured Clostridia bacterium | reverse complement strand
GCAGATTAAAGCCCTCCAGCGTAAAGCCCTCCGACGCCAGCGCCCGGTAATCATCCTCCGTCATGCGCCCGGCCAGCTCTTCTGCCTTCTCCTCCTGCTCCTCGTCCTCCGCCGTCTCCGTCTCCGATTCCTCCGAAACGCGGACAAGCGCCGACCGGTCCACCTGCGGAACGCTTCCCTGGCGGCCCGCGGCGCCATCAACCGGAAGCTCCTTCAGCAGCATTCCCTTCGCGCCCGATTCCACCACCTGGAACCGGCGCACCTGCCCCCGCTCGGCCCCCGGCACGGATTCCTTCGGAAAGCTCAGCTGCCTGCCCGAAAAATCCATCGAGACCCTGTCGCCAATCTCCGTCACAACGCCCTCGACGATCTGTCCGGCTTCCCAGCCGCCGCCGTTCTTTCCTTTTTTCTCATCCACACCATTCCGGTATATTTTCTCCGCATTCGCGGTCGACAACGCATCCAGCCTCATCCAAGAACCTCCCCGTCCGCTGCTTCTTTCTTTATGAAGAGCTCAAACGCCCGTTCGAGCCCTGCCCCCGCTGCGGGAAGACTCTCCGCTTTCCCGCAATATTAACGTTATCGGCGTTTTTTCGAAAAAACTTAAGGAAATGCTTTCATCAGCGTTTCCACAATTTTTAAAGCCGTCATTGATTTGCAGGGATGCCGGCGGTATAATATGGCTGTCTGCAAAACGAGAGGGCTTTATTTTATGGAAGAAACAAGGAAAATTCTCTTTTTCCGTCGACATTGCAGGTATCTGCCGGACCTGCCGCATAAAATTTAAAGAAAGAGCCAAAAACAAAAACGCACGGCCGCTACAGGCTGTCTGCGATGTACAGAAAGGGGTACAACAATTATGAAGCAATGGTCGAAACCCGGAGCACTGCTCCGCGAATTCCGCACGGGCGGCCGCGGCATCCGAAAGCGCGCAGCCGCCCTGCTGCTCGCCGTCTCCATGGCAGCCGCGCTGTGCAGCTGCAGCAGCGCCCCGGGGCAGGAGGAGGTTTCCGGGCAAACCTTCACCGAATTCATCGACGAGCTGTGGCGTGACAATATCACCGGCGATACGCTCTCGCTGCACTATTCCCTGGCACACCCGGAAAACTACAATATTTCCGTGGAGGAGGTCACGCTCGGCCGCTACAGCCAGGAGGAATCGACCGCCTCCGTCGAGGAGAACGAGGCCTGCATCCGTCAGCTGAAAAGCTACGACTACGACGCGCTGAACGAGGAGGAGCAGCTGATCTACGACTGCACGCTGGCGGCGCTGGAGGCCAACAGCCGGCTGATTGCGTTCCCGTATTACGCCGAACCGCTCGGACCGGTCACCGGCCTGCAGGCGGAGCTGCCGATCCTGCTCGCGGAATACCACTTTTACAGCCGCGCGGATATCGACACCTACCTTGAGCTGTTGAAATGCCTGCCGGATTACTTCTCGGATATCGCCGCCTACGAGCGGGAGAAATCGGCCGCCGGCCTGTTCATGTCCGACGGAACCGCGGACGAGATCATCGACCAGTGCAAAAAGTTCATCGCTCATCCGGAGGAAAACCTTCTGATCGAGCATTTCAATTCCGTGATCGCCTCCTTCGACGGGCTGACGACCGACGAAATCACTCTCTACCAGGAACAGAACCGCGAGGCCGTACTGACGCATGTGATCCCGGCCTACGAGCTGCTGATCGAGACGCTGACCGGCCTGAAGGGAACCTCCGTCAACGAGAAGGGACTGAGCGGTTTCCCGGACGGTGCTGCTTATTTCGAAGCTCTGGCACAGTACGAAACCGGCTCCTCCATGACGGTCCGGCAGATGAAGAAGCGTCTGGCCTCCGCCGTCAAAACTGCCCTTGTCAGCATGAGCGCGGCGCAGATGGCCAACCCGGACATATACAACCAGTACCTGAACGCCACCTATCCGACCTCCGACCCGACCGAAGGGCTCGAGCTCCTGAAGGAAGCGATCCGGCAGGATTTCCCGGCTCTGGCGGACGTGGACTATTCCGTCAAATATGTGCACAAGTCGCTGCAGGATTATCTGAGTCCCGCCATGTACCTGATCCCTCCGTTTGACGACCGGACCAACAATAATATTTACATCAACCAGAACCCGGACTATTCATCGGACGGCATCTTCACCACGCTCGCGCACGAGGGCTATCCGGGCCATCTGTACCAGAATGTCTACTATCTGAGCACCTCTCCCGCCCCGATCCGCCATCTTCTGCGCACGAGGGGCTACACGGAGGGCTGGGGCACCTACGCCGAGCTCTACGGCTATGAGCTGGCAGGCTTCAACGACGAGCTCGCCGCCTTTCTGCAGAACAATATGACCGCCATTCTCTGCCTGTACGGCCTGAGCGAGATCGGCGTCCATTCGGAGGGCTGGGGGCTTTCGGAGACAGTGAGCTTCTGGGCGGATTACGGCATTGATGAGGATACGGCGTCCAATATCTATCAGGATCTTGTCGCGGAGCCGGGCGTCTACCTGCCGTACTGCATTGGCTACCTCGAATTTATCGACCTGCGCAAAAAAGCGCAGAAGACGCTCGGGGACAGTTTTTCCTATCTGGAGTTCCACACCTTCCTGCTGAAGATCGGTCCCGCGCCGTTTGACATTATCGAAAAGCACATGGATCAGTGGCTTGAGAACATCGGCAAAAACGCTTGAATAATTCTGCCGATTCTGCTACATTATGATAAACAGCAGAAAATACCATCCGCTTAAAGGAGCGATTTTGCCATGACATACAATTCTCTTCCGTTCGTCTTGTTTTTCGCGTGCTTTGCCGCCGTCTATCTCGTAATGCCCCGGGTCTGGCTGCGGCAGGCCGTTATTTTGCTCGGGAGCCTCGCGTTTTATATATTTGCGGGCGGCCCGCACGCGCTGGCCGTCGTTGTCGCCACCTCCGTTATCGTTTACGCCGCCTCCCGGGCGATCGACCGCGTCTACGCGGGCTACGAGACGGAGAAGAACGGCCTGACGCCGAAGGAGGCCGCCGCGCTCTTTGCCGGCTACAAAAAGCGCGGCAGAAAAATACTCGTGCCCGCGCTTGTGCTGATCGTCGGCATTCTCATCTATGTCAAGTCGGCAAAACTTCTCGGCTTTACGCAGGTGAGCACGATCAGGGA
>CAMWWR010000344.1 GCA_947178045.1 uncultured Clostridia bacterium | reverse complement strand
GTCTACGGCGAGGGCAATAAAGCGGCATGCCCGATCTGCGCGGTGTCCGATTCCTACAAGGAGGATGTGACCGACGAGTTCGTTGTGCCGACCGTGATCGAGAAGGACGGCGCTCCGGTGGCGACGATTCAGGATGGCGATTCGATCATCTTTTATAATTTCCGTCCGGACCGTGCGAGAGAGATTACCCGCGCGTTCTGCTGCGATGATTTTGCCGGCTTTGAGCGCAGAGGAGGCAGAAAGCAGACCACATATGTATGCTTCTCCGAGTACGATGTGACGATTCCGAACAAGACCGTGGCATTCCAGAAGATTTCCCTGACCAATACGTTCGGCGAATATCTGGCGGCGCACGGCAAGACGCAGGCGCGCATCGCCGAGACGGAGAAGTACGCGCACGTCACGTTCTTCTTTAATGGTGGCGTGGAGGCTCCGAATCCGGGCGAGGACCGCATTCTTGTCAATTCGCCGAAGGTGGCGACCTACGATCTGAAGCCGGAGATGAGCGCTTATGAGGTGGCGGATAAGCTGGTGGAGGCGATCAAGTCGCAGAAGTATGACGTGATTATCATCAACTTTGCAAATCCGGATATGGTCGGCCACACCGGAATTCTGGAGGCGGCGGTCAAAGCGGTCGAGGCAGTCGACGAGTGTGTCGGCAAAGCGATCGACGCACTGCTTTCCGTGGACGGCCAGCTGTTCCTGTGCGCGGATCACGGCAACTGCGAGCAGCTTGTGGATTATGAGACCGGCGCGCCGTTTACTGCGCACACGACGAATCCGGTGCCGTTCATCCTTGTCAACTACGACCCGGCGTATACGCTGCGGGAGGGCGGCTGCCTGGCGGATATCATTCCGACGATGATCGAGATGATGGGCATGGAGCAGCCTGCGGAGATGACCGGAAAATCCCTGCTGATAAAGAAATAAATTTGATGCGCACGGCAAATGAAATCTGCCGTGAGTATAAATAAAAGAAATGCTTGAAATGCCGGCCGGTTTGTGGTAGGATAGAACAAGCGGTTTTAAATTATACGGTTCGACGAAAGGAATCAGAGAAATCATGGGTGTTTTAAAGGGAATTGTAACGGTAATTTATGTTTTGGTTTGTATAGCATTGACGGTTGTTGTGCTGATGCAGGAGGGTAAGTCCGCAGGACTTTCCGGTGCGATCAACGGCGTTGCCGATACCTATTGGGGCAAGAACAAGGGGCGCTCCATGGAGGGCACGATGGAAAAGATCACGAAGATTCTGGCAGTGGTATTTGTCGTACTTTCGATTGTACTGTGCCTGAATTGGTAGGGTAAGATTGCGCATACTGTATGAGAAGGACAAAAAGACACACTGCTTGCAGCGTGTCTTTTTTGCCATGTGAAGGGGTGTTTCGGACTTTCCTGTGCGGCAGAAGTCCTGCGGCCGGAATGCGAACGTAAATGGGGATGAAAGATACCGCCCGTGCGGCGGAGCTGCGGCATGGAAGCGCTTTGGAAGGGACAGAAAAGAAAACGGAGGAAAGATGGAGCAGTCGGAAATTTTGGAAGAGGAGAAGAGGCAGCAGGACGCTTGGAAGGCAAAGGAGAGAAAACGGACGCTGTGCGATATGATAAAGGATAAGGATTACCGGCCGATGCGCCTGAAGGAGCTGGCGGCAATCCTTGTGGTGCCGAGGGAGGAGCGGGAGGAGCTGAAGCTTCTGCTAGACGAGCTGATCCACGAGGGAAAGCTGTCGATGGACAGCCGGGGGCGCTACCGGGCCGCGGATGCGAATATCCGGGTCGGTCTGTTTCACGGGACGGGCCGCGGCTTTGGCTTTGTCTCGGCGGAGGGTGAGCGGGAGGATATTTTTATTCCGGAGAGCGAGACGAAGGGTGCGCTGGATGGGGACACGGTCCGGATCGCCATCCGCGAGGAGAGCGCCGGGGGCAAAGCGGCGGGAGGAAAACGCCGGGAAGGAACGGTGCTTGAGATCACGGAGCGGGGCAGCGACGAGCTGGTCGGAACCTTTCAGCAGGGGAAGAGCTTCGGCTTTGTCATGCCGGACAACCGGAAATTTTCCTGTGATATTTTTATCCCGAAGGAGAAGACGCTCGGTGCGGTAAACGGGCATAAGGTGGTCGTAAGGCTTACGGGTTTCGGCGGTGAGGGGAAAAATCCGGAGGGCGAGGTTGTCCGGATTCTCGGCCATATCAACGACCCGGGCGTCGACGTGCTCTCGATCGTTTATTCTTACGGAATACCGATGCAGTATCCGGAGGAGGTGCTTGCGCAGGCGGAGGCCGTACCGGAGGAGGTCGATCCGCGCGACCGCGTGGGCAGGCTGGATCTGACCGCGCTGCAGACCGTGACGATCGACGGCGAGGACGCGAAGGATCTCGACGATGCGGTCACACTCAGCCGGGACGGTGAGGACGGGCTGTGGCATCTCGGCGTGCATATTGCCGACGTGAGCCAGTATGTGACGGAGGGCTCGCCGCTCGATCAGGAGGCGCTGCGCCGCGGGACGAGCGTATACCTCGTGGACCGCGTCGTGCCGATGCTGCCGCACCGGCTGTCCAACGGGATATGCTCGCTGAATGCGGGCTGCGACCGGCTTGCGTTAAGCTGTCTGATGGACATCGACGCAAAAGGAAATGTGGTCGGGCATCAGCTGGCCGAGACGGTCATCCGCGTGGACCGGCGCATGACCTACACCTCGGTGCAAAGGATCATCGAGGATCATGACGAGGAGGAATGCGGGAAGTACGGCGAGCTTGTGCCGATGCTTACACAGATGGACGAGCTTGCGGGAATTCTGCGGGAAAAAAGAAGAAAGCGCGGCTCTATTGACTTTGACTTCCCGGAGTGTAAAATAATAGTGGATGGGGAGGGCCGCCCGGAGGAGATCCGGCCGTACGAGCGCACCCGCGCAACAAAGCTGATCGAGGATTTCATGCTGATCGCGAACGAGACGGTGGCGGAGGACTATTTCTGGCAGGAGCTTCCGTTCCTCTACCGGACGCACGAAAATCCGGATGCAGAGAAGATCCAGCGTCGCGGCATTTTTATCAATAATTTCGTCTACCGGCTGCGCATCGGGCAGGATTAATTTCACCCGAAGGAGCTGCAGAAGCTTCTCGCGCGTGTGGACGGCACGCCGG
>CAMWWR010000343.1 GCA_947178045.1 uncultured Clostridia bacterium | reverse complement strand
ATACACCCACAGCGAGGATCCGCCGCCGCAAAAGGCGGAATACAAGCCCGGCTGCCGCGCACACCGCCGCGGCCGCGGCCAGTGTCACAGGACTGCTGTTTGCCGTCTCGCCGGCCGCCCCTGTCAAATAAGCGAGCGCACTGCCGGAATTCTGCACAACGCGCTCCGACGAAACGGCCGCCTTCTCCGTCACCTGAAGGAACGGCAGCGCACACCAGAACACAAGTACAAGCGCAAAAATCCCGGCGGATATGTAATCCGACGCGGACCGTTTTTTCTGTGTTTCCTTTGCTGTCTTCCTCGCCGCTGCGTCAGCTCCGGCTTCCTTTCGAAGCATACCGCTCTCCACCGGCAGACCGCTTCTGTGCACTGTACTGCTCTCTCCGGCCGTTCCAGCCTCCTTCGGCGCACGCCGGTAAAACATCAGCCCGTAAACAAAGCCCCCGATCGCAGCATTCAGTGTCCAGCCGGGAAAATATGCTCCCGTCGGCCGGATCACAAACTGGAGGATATCCCCGAGCGCCCCGGTAATCATCCCCATCCACGGTCCGAACAGATGCCCTGTCACAACATTTGTGATAAACGAGACGCTGATCCTGACCGACGGCGTCAGCGGCAGGCTGACGAACATGGCCAGCACAATATGCAGCGCCAGCAGCATCCCTGCCACCGCGACTGCTCTCCGGTCGCGGAGCACACGCGCCGAAGCCCTCCAGAAACCATCCGTTTTCCTGCTTCCATTTGCTCTTGAATTCATCGAAGAGACCTCCCTTCCAACGGATGAGCAGACCGCACAGAGTGAAACAAAATCGGATAAGAATCCCTCCCCTGCGCCGACGCGCGTTCACGCGCATTTGCGGGTGTGCGCATAAAAAAGTCCGCCCCGTCAGGGCAGACCTCATCGCCGCTTATATATCATCTCGCCCTGCACGGGCACACTACAACAAAAAAGGAAACCTCTGTTGATGTAGCAGCGGGATGCGGAGCCTGCACCGCAAGAAATCTTTTCGTTCACACAACAACTCCCCGTCTGCGTGACACTTAACGCGCAAGCTCCTACTCTGCTCATAATTTATTTGACGACTGCATTATAGCATTGAGAAAAGACAAATGCAAGTGTCAGCGTTTCGGTTTACTTTTGCCCGCGGCCCCATTATAATTAAGGTTGTTTTCAAAAAACGATTCCATATTCCGCAAAAAACGGATTACAAAACGGAGGCGTCAAAACGCCAGGAGGTTCCCATGCTCACTTATTCTCTCGACAATATCGGCTCGGAAAGCCTGTACCTGTATCTGTATCAATGCATCAAAAACGACATTTTGAGCGGCGTGCTGACCTCCGGTGAACGCCTGCCCTCCAAGCGCAGCCTTGCCGCACAGCTCGGCGTGAGCAATATCACTGTAGAAAACGCCTACGGCATCCTGCAGTCGGAGGGCTATATTTATTCAATTCCCAAAAAGGGCTTCTATGTCTCCGACCTTTCCTTTCTGCCCTCTCCCTCTCCTGCCGCACCCCCTGCCTTTCCTGCTTCTCCGGCCGCACCCTTCGAGCTGCCGGACAGCCGCCTTTTTCCCGATGGTCAGAACACTTTGGACAGCTTTCTCCTCGCTGATTGGCAGAGTTCCCAGGAAAGCTCCTGCTTTGCCGATTTTGTCAGCAACCGCACTACGCCGGAAAGCTTCCCGTTTTCTATCTGGGCAAAGCTGCTGCGCGAAACGCTTTCCACGCGCCAGCGCGATCTCCTGCAGACGCCGCCGTGCGGGGGAGTGCCCGAGCTGCGCTCCGCACTCTGCGGACATCTGAAGCAATTCCGCGGCATGGAGGTTCGCCCGGAGCAGATTATTGTCGGCGCGGGGACGGATTATCTCTACAGTCTGCTCATACGGCTGCTCGGGCAGGACAAAATCTATGCCGTCGAAAATCCCGGCTACGGAAAAATCGCCCGGGTGTACCGCAGCAGCGGCGTAATATGCCGTTCTGTCAGCATGGATGAGCGCGGCATCCGCATCGACGAGCTGGAACGGCAGGAAGCGGATATCGCCCATATCTCGCCCTCCCACCACTATCCGTCCGGCATCGTCACCCCCGCAAACCGGCGCTACGAGCTGCTCGCCTGGGCCTCCGCCGCCGAACAGCGATTCATCATTGAGGACGATTACGACTCTGAATTCCGTTTTGCGGCAAAGCCCATGCCGACGCTCTGCGGCATCGACACCAAGCAGAAGGTCATCTATATGAATACCTTTACGAAGAGCCTCGCTCCGACCATCCGCATCAGCTACATGGTGCTGCCGCCGCGGCTGCTGCATCGGTTCTACCGAGAGCTCTCGTTCTATGCGAGCACGGTTTCAAATTTCGAACAGTACACCCTGGCAAAATTCATCCGCGACGGCTACTTCGAAAAGCATATCAACCGGATGCGCAACCGCTACCGCTCCGTCCGCGACGCACTTCTGCTGGAGATTGCCTCCAGCCCGCTCGCTGCGCGCAGCTTCATCACGGAGGAGGGCGCAGGGCTCCATTTTATCCTTCGGCTCGACACGCCGCTCACTGACGCCGAGCTTGTCGGGCGCGCCGGAAAAAACGGCATCCGGATCTCCTGCCTTTCCGAATATTTTCATCCCGGAACCGATGTGCCCAAACTCGCCGAGCATGTCATCGTCATGAATTATTCCGGTATCGAAAAAGAAAAAATCCGCGAAGCCGTAAGCCGCCTCGCGGATGCCCTGGTATGAATGTCTGAGGGAATTTCTCCTCCCGGATGCCTGGTTTGTCACGGCTGCAGACAGGTTCCAGGTATTTGCTCCACCCGGATGTCCGATCCGCCGCAGCTGCAGATCAGTTTCCGCCGGTATTTTATGCGGGAGGCTCGTCGGGTCCTTCATTCCCGGACACCTTCTGCCCGCCCACCGCGAGTCCGAAAACGCTCCGCCCGCCGCGCCAGAGCTGCAGATAAGCCCGCCTGCACTTATCAAACCTCGCGAACGCACGCGTCGCCCCTCTCACATTGCCGTACACCTTCCAGCAGCCTGTTTATTTGCAGCCGCGGCCTCCGTTTTCAATAAAACCAACGACGTCGCCCAGCGGATAACCGCGAAACAGTCCGATTTCGTGCGGAAAAGCGCCGCCGCAGTCCAGTCTGG
>CAMWWR010000342.1 GCA_947178045.1 uncultured Clostridia bacterium | reverse complement strand
AATGATAAATATGTAGTTTGAAATCTGGTGAAGCCGGCCGTTTGCCGCGTACACCGCACCGGAAATAAAGTCCATCACGCGCTGCGCGAGATCCACATTGAAGCCCTCCAGATTGATGATTGTGGCCTTCCCGGCCAGCAGTACATCGCAGATATCCTGAGAGTCCTCAAAGCTCGTCGGCTTCATCACCTTGATTCCCACGCCGCCCGTGCTGCCGCGGAACGGAACCACCTTCGTGGCGGACTGCTTTTCCGTTCTGCGCTCCGCACGCTCTGTACGCTCCGCGCGGTCCCTCTTGAGATCGACAGATACGACGGATCTTCCGGAATCCTCGTAATCTGGCTCCTCGTCCTCCTGCTCCGACTGCCAGCGCCGCCTGGAACCCCTGTCCGCCTAGCGCTCCGTGCGGCGCTGTTCCTTTGCACTCGCCTGCTCGACATATTCTTCATAATCTTCATCGTCCTCATCATCGTCCACGAGATGAAGCGAATTGATAAAATTTGTAAAAAAATTTGCCATAATAAGCCTCCGTTCCTGCGTTCTGTCCCGACTGCTAGCTCTGCGCCGAGTAATCGCGCTCACCGAAAATCCCGGTTCCGACCCGGACCATGGTGGCCCCTTCCTCCACCGCCACCTCAAAGTCGCCGGTCATCCCCATCGAGAGTATATCCATACTGACATTATCAATGTTTTTATCTTTTATGTCAACAGCCAATTGCCGCATCTGGCGAAAATATTTGCGATTTTCCTCCGGATCCTCTGTAAACGGAGCCACTGTCATAAGTCCGCGCAGCCGCAGAGCCGGCAGCAGGGCGATCCATTCGGCTGCCGCGATAGCCTCCTCCGGCCGAAAGCCGAATTTTGATTCCTCCCCCGCAATGTTGATTTCCAGAAGAAGCTCGGTGACAAGGCCCCTTTTCTCTGATTCCTTCTGAAGCTCCTCCGCCAGCCGCAGGCTGTCCAGCGAGTGGATCAGCGACACCCTTCCGACGACCTGACGCACCTTGTTCGTCTGCAGATGGCCGATAAGCTGCCAGGCGATGTCTCCCGGCAGCGCCGGTGCCTTTTCCGACAGCTCCTGCACTCTGTTCTCCCCGAACACACGCTGCCCGCAGTTATACGCCTCCCGGATCAGCTCGGCGGGCTTTGTCTTGCTCACTGCAATCAGAGTGATATCCTGCGGTCTTCTCCCCGCGCGCAGCGCCGCTCTCTCGATTCTCTGCTTCACGGAGCTCAGATTTTCCGCAATAAAAGACATATTTTGACTCCCTCCCATTCTTTATGGCCGTTTGTATCCTAATATATAATTGAGTTCTCCTGTACGTTCTCCGCGTTCAGCGCGATATGATCGTACACGGACAGACCGCTTGGCGTTCCCTTGCGGATGATGATATAATCGCTGCCCGCCTCCAGCAGCTCGATCCTGCGGAATATCGCATAGCCGCGGTTTACGTTATAGGCGCCGGTAAGCGTTCCGATCATGGCCAGCGGCATGCTCTCACCGGACGAGGCGCTGTAGATCATTGTGCCAGAAGAAAAATCACTTTTGTTGACGTAGGCATATTCCTCATCCTGATAATAAATATCTGTTTTTTGGAAAACATATTCCGGCTGCCCGGTCTGTGCGTTGTAGGTCACGATCGTCAGTCCGTTGTCATTGGAATCTCCGCCGACCGTAAAATATTCCGGCGGCACAAGGTAAAAATCCTTGTTTATAACGGCGGAGCTCGGAATCTTCAGGCCCGTTTCCTCCGATATGATAATGTCGAGCGTTAAAAATCGTTCTCTCCGGTAATTTGCGCCATATTTTGTCATTTGGATGATCATGTAATATTCGCTCCCGCGCTGGGAAAATTCTACCGGCGCGGTGAAGGTGAAGCCGTCCTTCTCGAGCTGAAATTTCATGCGCGTCTTTTCATAGAACGAGGTGTACTGTTCCGGTGTGAGGGGACAGACGATCTGCCATTCGTCCGAGGTGATCACCTTATAGACCGGAGCATTCTTGGCATAGACACCGCTTGAGACGAGGGAGGCCGAGGTAAAATTCGTCTGGTCAAAGGAAGCGGAGTTCACGGTCTCGACCGTCAGACCGTCGAGACTGTCGCTTGTATAGCTGATCATGCCGGTACAATCCGCCTGCACAAACTGAAAGCTGCTCGTCACGCCCGTGCTGGCCACAAATTCCTGCATATTGTCCAGAAGCTGCCGGTCGGCCATTTCGTTTACCGCCGCGGTCAGCTCCTCCTTCAGCGAATAGACCGTATCGAAGGCCGCTCCGGAATAAAGATTTCCGAAATTGGACAGTACCCGCTTCATTTCCGCCATATCCTCCGGCTCAAACGTAATCTCGCCGTTGTAGCCGAGCGTATCGTAGACCGCCCGATTCCCGTCGATGGAGTACACGGTCGAATCCTTTTTTATCCGCCGGCCGTCCTGGAGGTAATAGTGGACATAGCCCTCCTTCTGCGCATAGCAGAGCTGCTCCTGTCTTGTGATCACTCCGGTAACGGTAAGCTCGCGGGAAAGATTTTCCTCCTGCACCTCGCAGATGGAGATCGGTGTTTTACTTTTTGAATAAATAATACTTCCCGCCAGATAAAGCAGAATAAATATAAAAATAATCGTACCGATATTTATTTTTTTTCGTTTTTTCAGCTTAACGACTTTTCTGGTTCCGGTATTTCTCACAGAAGCGACCTCTCTTTTAATGTCATGACGCAGACGTGAGCCTGTCCGCAGCTCTTCCTTTTATTATATCGAATCCTTTTCCTTTTTTAAAGAGGCTTATTAAAATATTTTGAATAATCCACGGACTTGAGAACATACTAATAGCAAACCCTGTAACATACAGGTTTATATTGTCAGACGGAGGACTCACACCAGAGCTGCCGCCTGCGTTGCAGCAAGGTTTTAATGAAATTCAATCAGATTGGAGGTTCATTTATGAAAGTTGTTGATGTTATAGCACTGATTCTGATTCTGATCGGAGCGATCAACTGGGGGCTTGTCGGCTTCTTCAGCTTCGACCTTGTCCGCGTAATCTTCGGAAATATGTCGATCCTTTCGAGAATTATTTACGCGCTCGTCGGCATCGCTGCCATCTACGGCTTCAGCTATTTCGGACGCTTAAAAACGGAGATGTAAAAA
>CAMWWR010000341.1 GCA_947178045.1 uncultured Clostridia bacterium | reverse complement strand
ACAAAAGATTTTGAATTGTTTCCCAAAGAGAGCCATTTTACGGACGATACGGTGCTGTCCGTGGCGGTGGCGGATGCGATTTTGAACAGGGAACAATCGGATGTAAGCCCCCGAAAGTCCTATGCCATGTGGTACAGACAGTATTACCGCAGATATCCCAATGCCGGATTCGGCCAGATGTTTTCGGAATGGGCTAATTCGGAGAATTACACAATACAGAGGAGTTTTGGCAATGGAGGCGCAATGCGGGTCAGTGCCATAGGATATGCCATGGAGTCGATTCAGGACATTAAAAAAGAGGTAGACTCCAGCTGTCATTACACTCACAATACGAAGGAAGCCAAGCGCGGTGCCGAAGCGGTCGCGCTCTGTATTTATCTCGCAAGGACGGGGGCTTCTAAAGAAGAAATTCGTAAGTACATAGAACGAAACTATAGATATCCTCTAGTGAGATTGAGTGAGCTTCGACAAACTTATGTGTTTGACAGCCGTACATCCTACTCGGTGCCACCCGCAATCGAAGCTTTTCTGGAATCGGACTCTTATGAGGACGCCATCCGTGGAGCAGTTTCGATTGGCGGCGACAGTGATACCATCGCCTGTATGGCAGGCGGGATGGCAGAAGCCTATTATGGAGGGATTCCGATAGAAATCAAAAACCATGCAATGTCCTTTCTGGACATTGGACTGAAGACGACAATCAATTCCTTTATGCGCAAATTTTGTCTGTGATAGGGAGGCTGACTATTTAGCGGAGAGGAATATTCGACAAAAATTCATTGCAAATTTCCCACGTCTGCACTATAATTGTTCCCTGCCGTGTGGTGCTCCGTAAAACGAGGTAAAAGGGAACGCAGTGCGAATCTGCGACAGCTCCCACTACTGTGAATGGGGATGAGAGCCGCGGGGAACCAAAAAACACTGTCGGGAGCGGCGGGTGATCCGGAGGATGGACGCCGGGCTGCCGCAGCGGGAAAGGTTCCGGTCATTGGGGAAGGCGGACAGGCCTTTGCGCGAAGCGCGGGGATGGAAGCAGACTCTGAGAAGATGCGGAAGGTAAGAGGATCCATAAGCCAGGAAACCTGCCATGCGAGTATCATTTTTTGCAGTCCCGGGAGAGGGGACGGGCAAGGAGGAAATATGAAGGGATTAAAAAAAATCCGGGCACTGCTGCTGGCTGCGGCAATGCTCACGGGGCTGGCTGCGTGCGGCGGCGGAAAGGAAGCGGACAAGGGCTTCACGGTAGAGCTTTCCGACGGCACAAGTCTGAAGCTTGAGAAGGCGCCGGAGCGCATTGTGTCGATGGGGCCGAACATCACGGACATCCTGTTTAAGCTGGGTGCGGGCGACAGGGTGGTCGGGCGCACGAATTACTGCGATTATCCGGAGGAGGCGCAGAGCATTCCGTCCGTCGGGACGATTTCAAAGCCGGATATCGAGGCGCTCCTTGAGCTGAAGCCGGATCTGGTCATCGGCTCCACGCATTTTTCGGAGGAAACCGAAAAGCAGCTGAACGATCTCGGGATTCCGGTGGCCGTGCTGTATGACGGCGAGAATATGGACAGTGTCTACGAGATCATCCGCAAGGCAGGCGAGCTGACCGGCAGGAAGGAAGAGGGCGAAAAGCTGGCGGCCGATACAAAAAAGCGTGTGGATGATACCATTGCCAAATATCAGGGTGCGGAGTATGCGGATTTTGTCAGCCCGACCGTTTATTATGTTGTGGGCTATGGCGAATACGGCGATTACACCGCGGGCGGAAATACATTTATCGGCCAGCTGCTGACGGCGGCCGGCGGAGCGAATATTGCACAGGAGGTTGAGGGCTGGAGCATTGACCACGAGAAGCTTGTGGAGGCCGACCCGGAGATTATCGTCATCGGACTCGGACAGGCGGCGGGCTTCTGCGCGGCGCCGGGCTATGAGGAGTTGTCCGCCGTGAAGAACGGCAGGGTATATGAGCTTGATACTTATCATCTGCTTGAGCGTCAGGGTTATCAGAATGCGGATGCCCTTGAGCAGCTGGCGCAGCTGTTCCACGGTGAGAAGCCGGGAAAATAAACCGGGTTATGGCAGGAAGAAAAATTCGGCCGTCATGTCGTTTTGCAGAGGAATGCGCGGAAAAATAGACCGGATCGCGGCGGGGCAGGACGGCCGGCTGTCCTGCTGTTTTGCAGAAGAAAGGCACAGGGGACGGCGCGCCCTCTGTGCCTTGTCCGTGTCCGGTCGGAGGCTGCGGCGGAATATCGGAAAAATGCGTCCGGGCTGGGCGGAGGAATGGGATGAGAAAAAGAAGGATAGGCCGCAGGCTGCCGTTCGGCGCAGGTCTTGCGGTTATGATAATATTGCTGATATCTGCCGGACTCGGCGCAGCCTGTGTCGGCTCGGCGAGCCTGCGAATAGCGGATGCGCTCCGGCTGCTGGCGGCCAGGCTTCCGCTTATCGGGAACGTGGTGGACGTTTCGGGGATTGACGGCGTTTATGAGACAATCCTGTATCGCGTCAGGCTGCCGCGGATTTTTCTGGCAGGGCTTGTCGGGGTGGGACTTTCGCTGACCGGCACGGCGTTTCAGGGCTTGTTCCGCAATCCGCTCGCCGACCCGCATATTCTGGGGGTTTCCTCGGGGGCGGCGCTCGGGGCGACATTCGCGATGCTGTTCGGCGGAAGCTTCTGGCTCGGAGGGCTGAGCCTGACCGGATTGGCGGCGTTTGCTGGGGGACTTGCCGCGGTGCTCGCTGTCTATCGGATCGCCGGAGCCGGGACGGGTTTGCAGAACATATACCTCCTGCTGACCGGCACGGCGGTGAATTCGCTTTTGTCCGCAATCATCTCTCTGCTGATGACAAGACATGAGGAACAGCTGGAGAGAATCTATATGTGGACACTTGGAAGCTTCGGCTCCGCAAGCTGGGAGAAGGTGCGCTTTCTGGCGATTTTCGTCCTGATTTTTGGCGCCCTGCTTATCGCGATGGCGAGGGAGCTGAACCTGCTTGCCGCGGGGGAGGATACGGCGCGGACGATGGGCGTATCCATGAGGACAACGCGGCGCATTATTATCGCGGCAGGTACTGTTCTGGTGGCGGCCTGCGTATCGGTGAGCGGGATCATCGGCTTTGTCGGTCTGATTATCCCGCACTGTATGAGGC
>CAMWWR010000340.1 GCA_947178045.1 uncultured Clostridia bacterium | reverse complement strand
GATAATGTAGAGCGTGCCGGATTCGTTCGCCACAATCTTCATCGGCTTGAAATTCAGGCTGTTGCCGTAGATCGGAGAGTCCGGCCTGCCGTAGGTCGTGAGGAGCTCTCCCGCAGCGTCAAATACAGCGACCTTCTCGCCGCCCTTGTCGGCAACATAGACCAGATTGCCCGCGCTCACATAAACGCCGGTCGGCTGAACCAGCTGTCCCTCGCCGATATACCGGATAAATTCGCCCTCCAGATCCGAAACAATGATCCGCTTCAGCTCTGCGTCCGCGACATACAGAAGGCCGTCCTTCGAAATGCACATGTCGACCGGATTGATAAAAGCGTCCGCGCCGATCTTCTCAATCGTCTGATACGGCGTGTAGGCCGTCTGCGTCTCCGTGACGTAGCCGTAGCCGTCCATCGTATAGGTCTTATACGGTGTTGCCGCCTGCGCGATGGTCGGTGAAAGGGATGCACAGACCAGCAGCAGGACAAGCATAAATTTGCTCCATTTTTTCATTGCGCCATCCCCCTTTATTTGATACCCGAATTTGCCATCGTGTTCATGAAGCTCTTTCTGAGAACAATGAACATCAGCAGGTTCGGAAGGAACTGAATAAGTACGGCCGCCGCCTGAAGGCCCTGTCCGGCAACGTTATTATTCGCGTTTGCCAGAGTGTTTAAGTAGAACGGCAGCGTCTTCATCGTCTCGTCGTTGATGTAGAGGTTGGACGTCTCGATGTTCGTCCAGACCGCCTGGAACGACAGGATCGCCGTCGTCGCAATCGCCGGCTTGATCAGCGGCAGGATAAGCTTGTAGTAGATCGTAAAATCCTTCGCGCCGTCGATATAGGCCGCCTCGATCAGTGCATCCGGTACCTGGTCGATGAACTGCTTCACGAGGAAGAGCCCGACCGGCATTGCCAGCAGCGGCAGAATGTGCGCCAGGTAACTATCTTTCATGCCGAGCGTGTCGACAACGAGATATCTCGGAATCTGCACCGCGACCGCCACGAACATGAGCGCCGCGTTGTTGATTTCCATCAGCATGTACTTGCCCTTGAACTTCAGCTTCGAGAGCGCGAACGCCGCCATCGTCGAAAAGACAATGGATGCCAGCACAACCAGACAGGTGACGATGAAGCTGTTGAACACATAGCGGCTCATCGGAATACCGGACGACTGGGACGCCTTGAACAGATTGCGGAAGTTATCCCACGTCGGCTTCGAAACGAATATCTTCGGAGGGAAAGCAAACAGCTCATCCATCGGCTTGAATGCATGGCAGAAAATGTAGACGATCGGTATTGCCATGACGATTGCGAGCGGAAGCAGCACGAGAAAAATCTTCAGCTGACCGCGCTCAAATTTCTTTGGGTTGATATTGCTACCACGATAACCGGCCATTCTCTCTTCCTCCTTCCTAATCTTCCCTCAGCAGTTTGCCGAATACCTTCGAGAACACCATGACGATCAGCAAAAGCACAACGGATACTGCCGCCGCGTAGCCCATCTCGTAACGGATAAAGCCGTAATCCTCGATGTGGTTGACGATAAGCTGTCCGGCGTAGCCCGGCGTCGGGTTCGCTCCGGAGAGCTGCACGCCGATCGCGCCGTTCTGGAACGCGTTTACGATTGCCATAACCGCGCCGAAGAGCATCTGCGGCTTCATCGTCGGGATCGTGATGTAGATCATCTCCTGGAAACGGTTCTTCACGCCGTCGATCGCCGCCGCCTCGTAAAGCTCCTCGTCGGCGTTCAGGATGCCGGCGAGCATCGCGAGGAAGCCGACACCCATGCTCGACCACAGTGCCACGATAATCATGATCGGAAGCAGGAATGTAGCGCTTGTCAGCCATATAATCGGCTCATCGATCACGCCCAGGTTCATAAGCCAGTTGTTGATCAGTCCCATCTGGTCGCCGGAGAAGAGGATCTTCCATACAACGGCCATCGCCACCGCGCCGGTCATACTCGGCGAATAGAATATGATCGCGAGGATCGTGCGCGGCACGCTCGTCAGCTGGGACAGCGCCCAGGCGATGAGGAAGGCCAGTATGTAGCCTCCCGGACCAACGATCAGCGCGTACTTCACGGTGTTCGGAAGTACATACTGCATGAAGATCTCATCCTGCGTAATCAGGTTGACATAATTCAGAAAGCCCTTGAAGGTCGGAGCCTGAATCGTGTCAAAGCTTGTAAAGGACAGCCCGATCGCTATGACGATCGGTATGATAATAAATATGGAAAACAGAAGCAGATACGGGGCGAGAAATCCGTAAGCCGACCGGTTTCTGCTCTCACGCTTCGCAATGCTGTTCCGCTTGCGTTTCTTTTCTGATGCAGCCATGTTTTCCCCTCCCTCCCTATTTTGCCGTTATGCCGAGTATCCTGCGCACATGCTCAATCGTCGGCACAATATATTCCTTCACTGTTTTTCCGTTGCTGATATAGCCGAACTCCTCAAGCTTGCGCTCCGTCTCGCGGTTGATGCGCTTCACCGCGGCGTCGAGCGTGCTACGGATGTCCTTGCCGTCGATCGCCGACGCCACAAAGGCGTTGGAGAGCTCGCGCTCGAGCATGTAGGTGCCCGGGATACGCGGCGCTTCCTGGATCCACTCGTTCTGCTCAAGGATGATCTTCTTGTCACGGCTTCTCCACGGAAGATTTGCGAACGCCTCGCGGTTCGCCGTATTCCACAGATACTCGCTGCCGTAGGAGATCTGCAGCGTCTCGCCGTACTTCTCCTGAACGCTTGCCGAGGACCACCACTTCATAAACTCCCATGCCTGCGCCTCGCGCTCCGGCGTGGACTCAAACATAACCGTGCTGTCCGCACCCGCCGACGAATAGCGTGCCACCGTGCCGTCCTCCTGCTCCACACCCGGAACCAGAGCGATCTCCCAGGAGCTTGCGATCTCCGGAGCCGCGTTCAGAATCAGGTTGTAGGTGCCGAAATCCGCAATTCCGACCGGCAGGTCGCCGTTGCGGAAATGCTGGTAGAAATTCGGGATATCCACCGGCATGTTGTAGATCGTAAACAGCTCGACCAGCTCCGTAAAGCCCGCTACCGCCTTCTCGCTGTTGATCGCCGTATCGCCCGCATAAGTATCAAACAGGCTCGCGCCGTACTGGAACAGCATCGGCGTCGTGCCATGGAAGTTT
>CAMWWR010000339.1 GCA_947178045.1 uncultured Clostridia bacterium | reverse complement strand
CGGGAAGAAATGACGACAGGACATTTCGGTGCTCGTTTTGCGGCAAAAACCAGGAACAGGTGAAGCGGCTGATTGTGGGGCCGAAGGACGTATATATCTGCGACGAATGTATCGAGGCATGCGCCGAGATTATTGAGGAGGAGGCCGAGGAGGCGGGAAACATGCCGGATGAGAGCGAGATCAACCTGCTTCGGCCGAAGGAAATCAAGGAATATCTGGATCAGTATGTGATCGGTCAGGACGACGCGAAGCGCGTGCTCGCCGTCTCGGTGTACAATCATTACAAAAGGATCCTGTCGGAGCGCGACCTGGATGTGGAGCTGCAGAAGAGCAATATCCTGATGATCGGGCCGACCGGCTCCGGAAAAACCTATCTTGCCCAGACACTGGCGAAAATTCTGAACGTGCCGTTCGCGATCGCGGATGCGACGGCGCTGACGGAGGCTGGATATGTCGGTGAAGACGTGGAAAATATTCTGCTCAAGATCATTCAGGCGGCTGATTATGATATCGAGCGCGCGCAGTACGGCATTATTTACATTGACGAGATCGACAAGATAACAAGAAAATCCGAGAACACCTCGATCACGAGGGATGTGTCCGGCGAGGGCGTTCAGCAGGCGCTGCTGAAGATTCTCGAGGGCACCGTGGCCTCCGTGCCGCCTCAGGGAGGCCGGAAGCATCCGCATCAGGAATTCATCCAGATCGACACGACGAACATTCTTTTTATCTGCGGCGGCGCGTTTGACGGGCTGGAGAAAATTATCGACTCCCGTATCGGAAAGAAGACGATCGGCTTCAATGCGGATATTTCGGTCGGGCAGAAAAAGGATATCGGGGAGCTGCTGCGCCAGGTGATGCCGCAGGATCTGATTAAATTCGGGATGATACCGGAATTTGTCGGCCGTGTTCCGGTCGTAACCGCGATGGACCTGCTCGACGAAAAGTCGCTTGTGCGCATCCTCTCGGAGCCGAAGAACGCGCTGGCCAAGCAGTACCGCAAGCTGTTCGAGCTGGACGGCGTGGAGCTGGAATTTACGCAGGAGGCGCTTGAGGTCATTGCAAGGCGCTCCTTCGAGCGGAAAACCGGAGCGAGAGGGCTGCGCGCAATTATTGAGGCCGTGATGATGGAGGCGATGTTTACGGTGCCGACCGACACGGACGTGGTGAAGTGCATTGTCACGAAGGAGGCGGCGGAGGGAACCGCACAGCCGCAGATGATCCGTGCGGAGGGCGGGCAGACAAAGAAGTCTGCCGCGAGGAGAGCTGTACACAGAAATACGGACGAAATAGCATAGTGAGAAAGGTTTGCGTTTTTATATGAAGGGGACGGAAAACAGTGAGGTTCGGAAGCTGCCGCTGGTAGCGCTCAGGAATATGACGGTCATGCCCGGAATGATGATTCATTTTGACGTGAAGAGGAAATTCAGCATCGCGGCGGTGGAGCGCGCGATGCGGGGAGATCAGCGCGTCTTCTGCGCGGCGCAGCAGGAGGTTATGACGGATAAGCCGGAGCTTAAGGATCTGTATCCGCACGGCACGATCACCGTCATCAAGCAGATCATCCGGCTGCCCGACGAGGTGCTGCGCGTGCTTGCGGTCGGCGAGGAGCGCGCCGTGCTGCTCGATATGGAGTGCGGGGAGGAATACTGTGAGGCCTCCGTAGCGGCGATGCCGGTCGGCGAGGAGCCGGACGCGATCGAGAGCGAGGCGATGCTGCGCAGTCTGAAGGATCTGCTGCAGAGCTTTGCCGGGGAGCACGGGAGCCTGAGCGGGGAAATGCTGCGCGGGCTTTTGGACACCGCGGAGCTGGCCCGGCTGATCGAGCAGATTCCGGTGCAGCTGCCGCTTTCCGTGCCGGAAAAGCAGATGATCCTGAGCGGGAGCGGGCTGATCGGCCAGTTTCAGGCCGAGGCGGTCATTCTGGCGAACGAGATCAATATTATCCGCATCAAAAAGGGGATCCAGGAGAAGGTTCGGCAGAGGATTGACAAAAATCAGCGGGACTACATGCTGAGGGAGCAGCTCAAGGTGATCCAGGAGGAGCTCGGCGAGGCCGGGCCGCTCGGGGATGCCGAGAAATTTGCCAGTCAGTGCGAGGAGCTGTGCGCACCCGAGGAGATCAAGGAGAGCATTCGCCAGGAGATCCGGCGTTTTCGCTCCGTGAGCGGCAGCCCGTCCGAGAGTGCGGTATCCCGCGGATACATAGAGACGCTGCTGGAGCTGCCGTGGGATAAGGAGAGCCGGGACAACGAGGATATCCGCAATGCCGAGCGGGTTCTGGACGAGGATCATTACGGGCTGAAGAAGGTGAAGGAGCGCGTGCTGGAATTTCTCGCAGTGCGCGCGGCGGCAGGGCAGGGAAATACGCCGATTGTATGTCTGGTGGGGCCTCCGGGAACCGGCAAGACCTCGATCGCAAAATCGGTCGCGCGGGCGCTCGAGAAGGAATATGTGAGGATCTGCCTCGGCGGCGTGCGCGATGAGGCGGAGATCCGCGGGCATCGCCGCACTTATGTCGGTGCACTGCCGGGACGGATTATTCAGGGCTTAAAAAGTGCCGGTGTGAAGAATCCGCTTATGCTGCTGGACGAGATCGACAAGCTCGGCAGCGATTACAAGGGAGATCCTTCGTCCGCGCTGCTGGAGGTGCTCGACTCGGAGCAGAACGGGAAATTTGTCGACCACTATGTGGAGCTGCCGGTCGATCTGTCGAGAGTGCTCTTTATTGCCACGGCCAACACGACGCAGACGATTCCCGCGCCGCTGCTGGACCGCATGGAGATCATCGAGGTCAATTCCTATACGGCCAACGAGAAGCTGCATATCGCGAAGGGGCATCTCATCAAGAAGAATATGGGGAAGAACGGCCTTGCGAAGGGGACATTCTCCATGACGGACAAGGCGCTGGCCGGCGTAATCTCCGGCTATACAAGGGAGGCCGGTGTGCGCGGGCTGGAGAGGCGCATCGGCGAATGCATGCGCAAGGCCGTCCTCGCGATGGCGAAGGACGCGTCGATTAAAAAGGTCCGGGTGACCGACAAAAATCTCGTGGAATTTCTCGGGCCGGTGAAATACGAAAAGGAAAAGAAAAACCGCACGGACGAGGTCGGCATTGTCCGCGGGCTTGCGGTGACCGGAGCGGGCGGGGATACGCTGTC
>CAMWWR010000338.1 GCA_947178045.1 uncultured Clostridia bacterium | reverse complement strand
CGGGAGGTTGGAAAACGGCACCAGCCACGACGACAAGGGCTTGCTTTTCCCAAGAAAGTCGTATGACAGGCTTTCGGAGGTAACAGTGACCGTGTATCTGCGGTCGTCCGGAGAGAAGCTGGCGGAGTGGAACACGTCCGTCTCACAGTAGTGCGGAAAACGGCGGAGCATGGGCGGCAGTGCGGAAAAGGCGCTGTCGCGGCAGGGCAGAATACCTCAGCGGGGAGGCTGACAATGGAAACGTTCAGGCACAAAAAGGAAAATAAGAAAAACAGCGGCTCGGCTCTGATTCTTGTCATTGTCTGCATGGTTTTTGCGGGCATTCTCGGCACGACGGTGCTTGCCGCGTCCATGATAAACCGCGATATGAAGCTTGTGGACGAGCGCGCGAAGGAGAATTTTTACGAGACGGAGTCCGGGATCGATATTTTTATCGCGAATCTCCAGAAAATGGCTGAGGATACGCTTGGGGAGGAGTATTCGCGGATGCTGACGCATTACGGCGCTTACGGCGGCGATGCGGCTTCGGTCGTAAAGCTGCAGGTGCGCAACAGCCTGGCGGAAGAGCTGACGGGCGTGAAGCTTGTGGAGGGAATGTCGGCCGAGATACTGCCGGAGCTTATGACCGCGTCGTCGGGAGCTCTTTTTGACGGTGTTAAGGGCTTTGGGACGGATTACCGGCTCCTCAGCGGCGAGAACGGCGTTCCGGCCGTGCGGGCGGAAATCGATGGAAATGATCTGCTTCTGCGGGGACTGAGCGTTTCCTATACGGAAAACGGCTACCAGACGCAGATTACGACGGATATCCGCGTGGCGGTGGCCTTCTCGCAGCTCAATGTGGAGACGCCTGCCGCGACGGGCGGAAGGTATAAGGGCTATGCGATCCTCGCGGACGGCAATATAAAGAATCAGCTGACCGCGTCGTCGATCCGGGGAAATGTCTACGCAGGAAAAAATCTTACGGCGGAGGATTATGAGCTCTCGCTGAATTCGGACATTCTGATCGTGGGGGAAGCGCTCGAGACAAGGAAGAGCGGCGGACTGAGCATCGGCAGCAACAGCCTCGGAAAAATCGCGGTATGGGCCGGGAGCATTGCGACCGTGGACGGGAGCAGCGGGCAGAGCATCCGCATCTCGCGGGCGGAATGCCATGTCGAGGATGACCTGACGGTCGGGGCGGACTCATCATACGTTAAGATCGACGGGGAATATTACGGCTATCACAGCGTGGCCGGCGCGTCGATGCAGTCGGAGGGCAGCGCGGTCACGATCAATGCGGGCGGTTCGACGCTGGATCTGTCCGGTCTGGATATGCTGTGGCTTGCGGGGCGCAGCGTCCTTGAGGTGCCGAGCCTGTACGGCGCATCCGGCTCCGTGTCATACACGGAAATCCTCGAGGGGGAGGCGATCAGCTACCGGGGCAATCAGCTGGCATACCTCATGCCGGAGGCGTGTATCCGGGAATATGGTCATAATCCGTTGACGAAAGCGGAATATGATGAGATAATAGCAGAGAAGGGCTCGATTGAGGCCGTGATCAACACGACAATGATGTTCGGGCCGGACGGCTCGATGTCGCTCGCTCCGTATGTGAATGCGCTGACGCCGTGCACGGTTGTGCCGGTGCGTTTTATGGACGAGCCGGAGCCGCTGTATTACATATATCTGAAGTTCCGCACGGCCTCCGCGGCGGAGGATTATTTCCTCGCCTACAGCGAGGCGTTTGCCGGGGAGATGGAGCAGTATTCCGACATTCTCAATCTCGGGGATGTTCTCCTGCCGGAGGCGTCGGAGAAAATAAAGACGAACGGTACGGTCATCCGGGTCAGGGATCACGCGATTTCCGAGGTGATCGCCGGAACGATCGACAACGCGGCCGCGATGCTTCGGCAGAGCGAGTACGGGCGGAGATTCTCCGGGCTGAAGCAGGCGCTGGATGAAAATTACATCGGGGCGCAGGGAAACGGAGCCGTCCGAAATCTGCTGCGTATCAGTGAGATCGAGAAGCTTTCGGGTACGGAGACCTATTATTTTAACAGCGCATTTGAAAAATGCAGCGCGGATGGGGCGAGCTATCAGGTGATGATCGCAAACGGCGATGTCAGTCTGACGAGCAAAAATATTTCCGGTATCATTATCGCAAACGGCGATGTGGAGCTGTCCGGCGTAAATTTCCACGGGATGCTTCTCGCGACGGGAAATGTGACGCTCAGAGATGTTTCTGCGTCGGCAAATTCGGAGGAAAACGCCGATTTTGTAACCGAGCTTCTGGACAAAAATCCGGAGATCAGCAAGTATTTCAAGAATTATCCTCTGACGCAGACGGATCCGGGAGAGGGAACGGCCGCGGCGAGAAATATCTCCATCACGCTGGAAAACTGGATTAAGAATTGATTGTGCCGGAACGCCGGACCGGGAGTTGATTCAAACGGGATACCGGCTTGGAAAATAATCAGGGCGAGCTCTGGTTCAGAGCTTGAGAGAGGAACTGCCGCGCGGGCGTAGGTCCGGCTGCGGAACAGGTTGAGAGGGAAGGCGGCAGCATGCGGGAAACGGCGAAAAAATATCGGGATGACCGGCGGGGCTATACGCTGGTGGAGCTCATCGTTACCATACTGATTCTGGGCATTGTGGCGTCGGTGATGGTGGTCGGCATCTCAGCGATCTCGGGAACGAAGGAGAATGCCTGCGCGGAACGCCTTTCCAGGCTTCTTGATCAGGCGCGGCTCGAGACGATGTCCAAGGTGGACGGCGATGTGTGGCTGGAGCTGTGCGTAAGGGACGGAAGCTATTACGGAATATTGCGGACGGCGGTAGAGGTCCGGCGGGAGGTGGAGCTTGGCCCGCAGTCGCTCCGGATGGCTGTGAAAAACGGGGAGAACGAGGTAGCGGTAATATCCTCCTCGGCGAGCTTTTCGATAAGATTCAGCAAGGGTTCGGGGGCGTTCCTGTTCGGCAGCGGTTACCCGGCCTTTACCTCCGTGCAGATCGTGGGGAACAGGGTGAGGGAAATTGTTATATATGAAGAGACCGGGCGAAATTCTTTGAAGTGACCTATATAACAGGATGGCAGGGCGAAGGGAGATGCGAACGTGAGAGAGCCGGGGGAGGAAAGCCGGATAAGCAGAATATGGCGGCGTGCCGGGCGTGAAACACCGGACAGAAAAAGGCGGTTCGGCAGCG
>CAMWWR010000337.1 GCA_947178045.1 uncultured Clostridia bacterium | reverse complement strand
AATGAGAAAGAGGGCGTTGAAATTGGAACTTCCTATATTATCACTGGTCTGATGTTTACAAAGCAGGCTCCTGTGGATGAGCCGACCGTTACACCGGAGCCGGATGAACCAACAGTTACGCCGGGGCCGGGTGAGCCGGGAGATTCCGAAGCCTTTACGAAGGGTATGACCGTGCAGCTCGATAAGAGCTATTCGGGTGATATTGCAGTCGTGGAAGGCGAGCTCGCTACCTTCTACATAGCAGATGCCGAGGCAAAGAAGGGCGATATCTACACGGTAACCTATACCATTTCGGGCTGTGATTTCAATCAGATCGGTTTCCAGACGGACGCTGACATAGACCCGAGCAACCCGGATACGAACAAGCAGTATCCATGGCACAATAACTACTGGTCGTCCGATACGCCGATGCCGGACGGCTCGGTCGAGACACACGAGATCGAGGTTACTGCGACGGGCGTTACAAAGTATACGGGCGGCATGGTGCTGTGTACGCTGAGGACGGGAACCAAAGTCGGCAGTTCCGGTTCGACAGCAATCAAAATCGAGAACCTGAAGGTAACCGTCAAGAGAAAGGTTGTCGACGCGTCTGCGCGTTATGAGGTTGTTTCGATCAACAAGCCGGCGACGGAGGCACTGGATCTTGCCAGCGGCGAAGGCTGGTCGAATTATCAGAAGGCATTTGCTTTCCCGGCCGGTCTTGAGGTTGACGAGGTCGTAGCGGTATGGAAGAGCACGGGCAGCTTCAACGGCATTTTTGGCTCGAATGTTGCCGGTGCATGGACAGAACTGTGCAAGGGCAGTTCCTCCTCCGGACAGTCGACCTGGAAGGTGACCGGACTGTCGGAAAAGGAGCTTGGCAGCGAACCGTTTGTCAGTATCCAGATCTGGTGGGCGGCAAATGGAGAATCCACCATCACTCTCCAGAAGCTTATCTTCGCCGAGAAAGGCGCGGATTACAGTAAGGAGCTCAGTACCGGCAGTTCTACAGGCGGCTCCACGGGTGGTTCCATCGGCGGATTTATCGAAAATCTGTATCCGGATCTGGATAGTACCCCGACTCCGGCTCCGACCACGGCTCCTGCAGAGGAGAACCCGGGTGAGGACGATACGGACGCGAAGCCTGTGAAGGCCGGCGATAAGATTTCGTACAATTATGCGGAGTATGCGGATATTATCGACCGCATTGAGGTTGTTCTCACGAGCAGCGGCTATTTCAACGGAAGTCTCGGACTGAGCATCGACGGCGCATGGGGACAGGCGGACGGCGAGTCCAGCGGCGGCACGGTTACATGGGTGTACGACAAGATTTCCGGCAGAGAGGCGAACGGATATTTCGAGGTTCAGATCTGGTGGGTCAACGACGGAGTTACAGTAACTCTTGACAGAGTGACCCTGTATGATAAGAACGGAAATGTGATCGGCGCAGAAAAAGGCAGTGAGACGGTTGATCCGGATGACGGCAAAGAGGATCCGGACGACGGTAAGGAAGACCCGGATGACAGCGGAGAGCAGGGCGAAAAGAATGAAACGCAGGTAATCCGCAGAGAGATTCCGGGCGAAGGCGTCACAAAGGTAACAAATGAGGTGGAGCCGAACAAGGTGCTGGACGCGAACAATGAGGACGGCAAGATGTACCAGATGCCGCTGGATCAGTTTGCGGAGAGCGGCACGATCCGGAAGTTTGCCGTTACGATCACCTTTGACCAGCCGAGTGTGCTTGGCTGGACCGGAGGCACCGGAGGCGTAGGCTTCAGCACCGATAAGGGCTGGCTGACCGCTGATTTCGAGAATGCGTTTATTGATGGGGCGAAGAATACGGTCCGGTATGAGTTTGAGGTGCCGGAGGGAGCGACTGTGACAATGAATACAGCGTCCGATCCTTCGAACCTCTCGACGGGTTCGCTTTTCCAGGTCGGCTGGTGGTGGGGCTCCACGCCGTCGATCACCGTGGATAAGATTGAAGTCGAGCAGGAAAAGCCGAACACGAAAATTGTCGAGATCACGGTTTCCAGGACGCCAGTATTCCTCACAGAGACGCCGGGCAGCCACAGTGTGCCGCTGGCGGAGCTGGTGGCGGATACATCGGAAATCGACAGCCTGATCCTCCGTGTTGCGTCGACCGGAAAATTCAAGGGCGCGGTTTACGCAAAGCTTTCCGACGGCGAGATTCCGCTTATGGCGGATGAGCTGACAAAGATCGCGGATATCGAGATGGATGAATACGGCTATGCCGATATCATGATCGATGAGCTGGCAGGGCTGCTCGAGGGTGAGCTTGTGCTTGAGATCACCGAGATTGAGGAAGGCGCTACCGTTGTAATCGACGGGATCCGGCTTCTGAATCTGGACGGCGAGGATCTGACGGATGAGCCGGAATGGAATCCGAATCCGGATGATGGCGACGATCCGGATGATCCGGATGACCCGGATGATCAGGGCGATATCGAGAATCCGGACGATGAAGACCCGGACGATCAGGGTGATACCGAGAATCCGGACGATGAGGATCCGGATGACCAGGGTGATACCCGGGATCCGGACGACGGCAATGATACGGATGAGCCGGACGACAAGAAGGATACCGATCTTCCGAAGACAGGTCTTGTGGGAAGCGGATATTTCTATCTGACCGGTCTGGCAATGCTGCTGGCCGGCGGAATACTGCTTCTGAAGAAAAAGGAAGAGGCATAGGAAACACGGGGGAAATGAGAAATTGAAACCCGCTGCGGGGAAGGGCGTTGAGCGTCCTTCCCCGATTTATTGTTGCGGGAGCTTTTGTTGTATGCTATCATGAACAGGGGCAAAAAAGCAACAGACCGCGCAACGGTTCATTTTGGTACAGCGAAACCGGAGCCGGGAAGCCGTGCACGGTTGGAATCAAATGTGAGGAGCTTTGCAATATGGGAAGAACGATAGCAATCGGAAGACAGGATTTTGAGAAGATGATCGAGAACCACAATTTTTATGTGGATAAAACACTCTTTCTTAAAGAATGGTGGGAGAATGACGATGAAGTGACACTGATCACCCGACCGAGGCGCTTCGGAAAGACCCTGACAATGAGCATGGCGGAACGGTTTTTCTCGATCCGGTATGCCGGGCAGGGGGAACTCTTTGCAGGGCTGAAGATCTGGCGGGAGGAAAATACCGGAAGCTGCAGGGAACCTGTCCGGTTATCAGTCTGTCC
>CAMWWR010000336.1 GCA_947178045.1 uncultured Clostridia bacterium | reverse complement strand
AAGAATAAGTCTGTAAGCTGTTTTTCTTGCTTACAAACTTATTATACGAGGAGGATCAGTGTGAGGAAAAAAGATTTAAACGGCATTTGGCAGCTCAGGATACAGGGAAATAATGTGTATGGAATACCGGAGGAATTCATTGACGCGGCGGTGCCGGGTTCAGTGTATCAGGCATTGCTCGCACAGGGGCTGATGCCCGATCCGTATTACCGGGACAATGAGCTGGACGCATTCCGGCTGATGGAAAATGATTTTGAATACCGGACGGAGGTAGAAATCGGAGAGGAGTTCGCTGACGCTGACGAGCTGCTTCTGCGTTTTGAGGGAATTGATACGCTTGCTGATATTTACTGGAACGGCGAGTATCTGGGACATGCCTGCAATATGCATCGAACTTGGGAATTTCCGATTGAGAACCGGAGAAGAAATTCATTCGAAAATCAGGAAGCTTCCAACCCTTCCCTGGCACAGTATCACGGGCCTGCCTGCGATATGCACGGGGATAAAAATGAGTTGAGAGTGGTTCTGCATTCTCCGCTGAAATACATCCGGGAGGAAAACAAAAAAATTTATACCGGCGGCAGTATGGAGTGTACGGAGGGCTTTCCGCATCTGCGCAAGGCGCACTGCATGCTTGGCTGGGACTGGGGGCCGAGGCTCCCCGATGCCGGGATTTTCCGGGCAGTGGAGCTGCTTGCAGTAAAAAAAGCGCGCCTGGAGTCCGTGTATGTGTCGCAGTATCATGAAAAGGGTGGAAACCCGGAGAATGCGGAAGGCTCCAAATCCGAGAGCCAGAGATTTTCAAATACTTTGCCGGAGCAACGTTGCAAGCAGACTTTTACGCCTGCCTGTGTGGAATTGGATTTCGATGTGACTGTGGAGCTGTTCGGCGAGGAGCCGGACGATACAGAAATTGAAATCGAAGTAACTGCACCGGACGGCACGGTTTACCGGCCAGGCGGGGAAGAGCAGCAGGCAGGTGCATGCCCGGAAATTTCCGGCGTTTCTTCGGACAATGCCAGCGATAATTTTAAAGTGCGGATTCCGAACCCGCTTCTGTGGTGGCCGCACGGCTACGGCGCACAGCCGCTTTACCGCGCGAAGGTAACCCTGAAAGCGCCGGACGGGGAAGTGTTTGATGTCTGGGAAAAGCGGATCGGGCTGCGGACAATGACTGTAAATACCGACGCGGACGAGTGGGGGAATTGCTTCGCGCACGAGGTGAACGGCGTCAAAATTTTTGCCATGGGAGCGGACTACATCCCGGAGGACAATATTTTAAGTCGCGTGACCAGGGGGCGCACAAGACGTCTGCTTGAAGATGCCGTGGCGGCAAACCATAACTGCATCCGTGTCTGGGGCGGCGGCTATTATCGGGACGATTATTTTTATGATATCTGCGACGAGCTGGGGCTGATTGTATGGCAGGATTTTATGTTCGCCTGCGCATCCTACGAGCTGGACGACGAATTTGAGGCGAATGTCACGGCGGAGCTGCGGGACAATGTGCGGCGGCTTAGGCATCATGCCTGTCTCGGGCTGTGGTGCGGCAACAACGAGATGGAGACGCAGACTCTGGATAAGGCGTGGCGGCCTTCGGAAAAGCAGACATACGATTATATCAAGCTGTTTGAATACATTATCCCGAAGCTGTTGAAGGAGGAGGATCCGCACACCTTTTACTGGCCGTCCTCCCCGTCCTCGGGCGGCAATTACGATAATCCGTGGGACGAGAACCGCGGCGACACCCATTACTGGGATGTCTGGCATGGCAATAAGCCGTTCACCGAGTACCGGAAATTCCGTTTCCGCTACCTATCGGAATTCGGCTTCCAGTCGTTTCCGTGCTTAAAAACGGTGGAGAGCTTTACCGAGCCGGGGGACCGCAATATTTTCTCGCGCGTCATGGAAATGCACCAGAGAAACCGCGCGGCAAACGGGAAAATACTGAATTATTTGTCGGCGACCTACCTTTACCCGAAGGATTTCGAGAGCCTTTTGTACGCATCCCAATTATTGCAGGCGGATG
The DNA here is from genome assembly GCA_947178045.1 of uncultured Clostridia bacterium. Classification (GTDB taxonomy): domain Bacteria; phylum Bacillota; class Clostridia; order Lachnospirales; family Lachnospiraceae; genus RGIG4057. The sequence continues at coordinate 1,164 of CAMWWR010000336.1, read as the reverse complement.
CGATCCGCTACGGCGTGGAGCATTTCCGACGGCACCGCGGGCGCTGCATGGGTGCGGTCGTGTGGCAGCTCAACGATATCTGGCCGGTGGCGTCCTGGGCGAGCATTGATTATTACGGCCGGTGGAAGGCACTCCACTATGTGGAAAAGAGAATGTTCGCGCCGGTCATGATTTCATGCGAGGAGAAGGGCGAGATCAGCGAGCGGCCGTACTGCATTGCCGAGCCTGCGCCGATGGAAATTTCCGCAAGGCTGCATGTGGCAAATGAGACGATGCGGGAAATTTCGGGCGAGGTGCGCTGGAGCCTGAGAAATCCCGACAGCAGTATTTTGCGGGAGGGCGGCGAGAGGGTTATGGTTCCGGCATTGTCGGGTGTGTGGCTTGATAAGATGGATTTTCGGACTGCGATGTGTTGTCTGTTAATTTGGATTATGTGTTTGTGATGGACGAGGATGTGACGGAACCGGCGGATAGCGCTGTAACGAATGGAAAGACAGCAGGTTTGGAGTATGGCCTTGTAGCGAATGAAGAAGCAGCAGGTTTGGAGTATGGCCCTTCGATGGATGAAGCGGCGGCCGGTCAGGTCGTATCCGCAGGAAACTGTATTTTCACCGCGCCGAAGCATTACCGTTTTGAAAATCCGGGGCTTTCGTGCCGGGTAGAAGGCAATGAAGTAGTCGTTGCTGCAAAGGCCTTTGCGCAGAAGGTCTGGATCGAGGGAACGGACGGGGATGTGCGGTTCTCCGACAATTGCTTTGACATGCAGGCGGGAGAGCGCCGGGTGAAGATTGTGAGCGGAAGCGCAGGCAGCTTTAAGGTGCGGTCGGTGTATGATATTGCATAGGAGGGAAGCGCTGGTTTAATCAGCGCTTCCTTAAAATTTCGTAGGTGGACACCGAGCAGGGCGGCAGGCGAAATTCGACCCGGTCCGGGCCGTATTCCAAACGTTCCTTTACTTTCGCCCATTTCTCCGTTTCACTGGTGCGGGTTCCGTTGACCGAAAGGATTTTATCAAAATTTTTTATCTCCGCACAATATATTTTTTCGTCCGGCGTATCGTTGGTTGCCACTACGATAAGACGGCACCGCGGGGATACTGCGGCCACAAAATTCGGGTCGGACACATCGACGATTTCACAGCCCTCCCGCAAAAATTTTGTACCC
>CAMWWR010000335.1 GCA_947178045.1 uncultured Clostridia bacterium | reverse complement strand
TGACGTCGAGCTGCAGCGGCGTGTTGGACAGGCTCCGCAAAAGCTGCACCTCCGTGTCCTCCTTTAAGGGCATCAGATTGAGGATCGCAATCTCCAGCGGGCGGATATCCTGGTGCCGCGCGCGCTTCTCATCCATCATAAATATATTTTCTTCCTCCAGGATTTTTTTTGCCGGAAGATCATTCTGTACTTTAATCGGCATAAAAACGCTCTCCTTCCTTCACTCCCCCAGCAGAGCCAGAAATTCCTCCTCCGTGATGACCGGGACCCCGAGTTCCTTCGCTTTTTTATTTTTCGACGAACCGGACTGATTGTCGTTGTTGATCAGATAATCCGTCTTTGCGGTGACGGAGCCGGTGACCTTGCCTCCCTGCCGCTCGATCTCCGCCTTCAGCTCGCTGCGGTTGGCAAAGCGCTCCACGGAGCCGGTGATTACAAAGGTCTTTCCCGCCAGCCGGTCGCCCGTCTCCTCCTCCTTCAGGAAGGTGACCTCCTTCAGCAGATCGTCGAGTATCCGGGCATTTTTTTCGTCGGCGAAAAAGGCGACAACGGAGTCGGCAATCACCTCGCCGATGCCCTCGATCTCGACCAGCTCCTCCCGGCCCGCGTGCCGCACGGCCTCGATATCATTGCCGAACTGCCTGCAGATCAGCTTCGCGTTTGCCAGCCCGATGTTCAGAATGCCGAGGCTGTACACGAATTTTGCCACACTGACCTCACGCGCCTTCTCGATCGACGCGAGAAGATTCTGGAAGGATTTTTCCCCAAAGCCCTCCATCTGCGTGATCTGTTCGCGGCAGCGATCCAGATGGAACAGATCCGCCGGCTCCGCGATCATACGCTCGTCGATGAATTTCTCCAGCGTAGCCTCCGAGAGCCCGTCGATATTCATCGCGTCCCGGCTCACGAAATGGGTGAACTGCTTGATCTTCTTCGCCGGACATTCCTCGTTCACGCAGTAGAGCGTTTTCGTCTCGTTTTCCTCCCGGATGCGCGTCGGCTGTCCGCAGACCGGGCAGACCTCCGGAACCGGTGCCACGCCGCTGCGCGTCAGATTGTCCGCCAGCTGCGGTATGATCATGTTCGCCTTGTAGACCGTGATCCGGTCTCCGATGCCGAGCTCCAGCCCTTCCATAATGCTGATATTGTGCAGGCTCGCGCGCGACACACTCGTGCCCTCAAGCTCCACTGGCTCAAAAATGGCCACCGGATTGATCAATCCGGTGCGCGACGGGCTCCACTCAATCTCGAGCAATGTCGTCTCGCGCACCTCGTCGCGCCATTTGAACGCGATGGAATGGCGCGGAAATTTCGACGTGCGCCCGAGTCCCTCCCCGTAGGCAATATTATTGTAGGTCAGCACCAGGCCGTCCGAAGGGAAATCGTTGGACTCGATTTTTTCCGCAAAGGCCGCGACCGCCTCCTCAACCGTCTCCGGCGTGACAAGGCGCTCCTCGACCGTCTCAAAGCCCTGCGAACGGAGCCACGCCATCTGCTCCGCCCGCGTTTCCGGATGGAATGCGTCCTGCTCCTGTCCGCTCTCTGCCCGGACAAGGGTAAACGCGAAGAAACGGACGGTCCGCTTCGCCGTGATCTCGTTGTTCAGCTGGCGCACCGACCCGCTGCAGAGGTTGCGCGGATTTTTATATTTTGCGTCGACCTCCTCGATCTCTGCATTGATCTTCTCGAAATCGGAATATGTGATTACCGCCTCGCCGCGCAGTACCAGCTCGCCGTGGAACGGGATGGCAAGGGGGATGTTTTTGAAAACCCTCGCATTGTTTGTGATGATCTCGCCGACCTCGCCGTTGCCCCGCGTCGCCGCCTGAAAAAGCTTTCCGTCCCGGTAGGTCAGCACGATCGTAAGTCCGTCCAGCTTCCACGAGAGAAGCCCCTCCTGCCCGTTCAGCCAGTCGCGCAGCGCCGCGGGCTCCTTCGTCTTGTCGAGCGAAAGCATCGGGCTTTCATGCCGCACCTTCGGCAGCTCCGAAAGCACCTCATAGCCTGCGCGCATCGTCGGGCTGTCCGCCATGACGATCCCCGTCTCCTCCTCGAGCGCCTTCAGCTCATCGTACAGCCTGTCGTATTCAAAATTGCTTATAATTTCGCGGTCCTCCTGCTCGTAAGCTCTTGCCGCGCGGTTTAAGAGCTCCGTGAGCTCCCGGATTCTCATTCTTTTTGTTTCCATGGTTTCCCTCCCCGTATCTTTCTTTTACCGGCGTCCTGCCGCTGCCGGAGCGCGATCTGCCTGTCGAACTGCCGCTGCCCTTTTCTCCGGAAAACTGTCTGTGCGCCGGATTGACGCCGGCTCTTTCTTTCGAAGAGCGGCCTGCCTGCCGGGCCGCCGAACTCCCTTCCTCCGAAAACGGCTCGTTCGCCGAATTTCTCAGCAGCTCGTTCAGCTCCGCAAGCTCCCGCTCCGTAAGCCTTCGCCAGACGCCCGTCTTCAGCCGGCCCATATTTATATTCATGATGCGCACGCGGACCAGTGAAACCACCCGATAGCCGAAATATTCGCACATGCGGCGTATCTGCCGGTTCAGCCCCTGCGTGAGAACAATGCGGAAGCTCGTTTTGTCAAGCTGCTCGACCGTGCACGGCCTTGTGACCGTGTCCAGGATCGGCACCCCTCCCGCCATGCCCTTTAAAAATTCCGGCGTCACCGGCCGGTTCACCTGCACGATGTATTCCTTCTCGTGACAGTTCCCCGCCCGCAGAATCTTGTTGACGATCTCCCCGTCGTTCGTGAGAAGAATCAGCCCCTCCGAATCCTTGTCCAGGCGCCCGATCGGAAAAATTCTGGAACCGTAATCAATATAATCAATAATATTGTCAGGCTCCCGCCGGTCCGTCGTGCAGACGATCCCCCGCGGCTTGTTGAACGCGATCAGCTCCATCCGGCGATCCTGCTCGATCTGCTTTCCCCCGATGGTCACCCTCTGCCCGGGAAGCACCCGGCTGCCCATAACCGCGGGCTGTCCGTCAATGCAGACACGCCCCGCCTCCACGAGCCGGTCCGCCTCCCGGCGGGAACACATCCCCGACTCGCTGAGATATTTGTTGATCCGGACACTGGCCGGCTCCTCTCCGTTTTCAAAAAAGCTTTTCGATAATTTTATCATTTTAGTATACATGCTCCGGCCCAGCCATTTATTTTAGCACACTTTACCGCTTTCCGCCACATCTCTTATGTCTTATTTCA
>CAMWWR010000334.1 GCA_947178045.1 uncultured Clostridia bacterium | reverse complement strand
GGTATGTCTTGTATTCCCGGCAGAACTATGTTATTTTAAATTGCAGGTAAAGGTTTCTGAAGATCGGAGGACAGGATGAAAAGGAAAACGGGAAAGTTTAATGCGTTGTGCGGTGCCGTGCTGCTGGCCCTAGCACTTGCGGGCTGCGGTGCGCCGGCCGGGAATGAGGCGGATGCGGAGAAGACGGCGGGAAACAGCGGTATCCAGGTTACAGTGGAGCCGGGGAAGGAAGAGAGCCCAGGCGGGGCCCAGAGCCCGGACGGGGCGGACAAGGAGCAGAGTTCGGCTGGGGCGGACAACACACAGAGCCCGGCCGGAGCAGACAACGGGCAGAGTCCGGACGGAACGGATAATACACAGAACCCGGCCGGAGCGGATAACACGCAGAATGCGGCGGGGACGGACGAGGCGCAGACCGTTGTGCTGAATGAGGAGACGGTGAAGCTGCTCGGGCGGACGCAGCTGATGCTGGATAAGAATCTGCTGTGTGCATTTTCAGGTTCCGGCGTGGAATTTGACTTTACGGGGCGCAAGCTTGAGGTCACACTGCAGGGAGACAGCGCGGCCAACGCACAGCATCCGGAAAACTGTGCGCGCGTGGCGATCTATGTCGATGACGAGCGTGTGCAGGATATTATGCTGACCTCGAAGCGGCTGACCGTGACGGTGACTGACAGCGAGGAGGTGCAGACGGTGCGCGTCCGCATTGTCAAGCTGTCGGAGACGGCGATGTCCAACGTGGCGATTCGTCCGATCGAGCTGCAGGGCGGCGAGAGCATCCGGCCGGCAGAGGACAGAGCGCACACGATCGAGTTTATCGGAGATTCCATCACCTGCGGCTACGGCGTGGACGATGAGGATCGGAATCATCATTTTTCGACGGAGACGGAGGATGTGACGAAGGCATACGCCTACAAGACCGCTCAGGCGCTGGACGCGGATTACAGTATGGTTTCCATCAGCGGCTATGGTATTATTTCGGGCTACACGAATGATCCGAGCAAAAAATCGGAGAGTCAGCGCCTCCCGGACTATTATGAAAAGCTCGGCAATTCCTCCGCCAGCTATGGCTCGGGCATTCGGCCGCAGACGATCAAATGGGATTTTGCCCGCTTTGTTCCGGAGGTTGTCGTGATCAATCTCGGAACCAATGATGCGAGCTATTGCGGACAGGATGCCGCGAAGCAGCAGGAATATGTGGACGGCTATGTCGCGTTCCTGAAGACCATCCGCGAGAAGAATCCGGATGCCGAGATTTTCTGTGCGCTCGGCATTATGGGACAGGATCTGTGTGCGGCGATGGAGCGTGCCTGTGAGCAGTATATGGCCGAGACCGGCGACAGCAGGGTGCATTCTCTGCGCTTTGCCGCGCAGGACGGATCGCTCGGCATCGCCGCGGACTGGCATCCGACCGAGGCGACGCACGCGCAGGCGGCCGAGCTGCTGGCAAAAACCATACGGGACGTGATGGGCTGGTGAAGCAGGCTGTATATTACTGACTCTTTCTGCGCGGTGATTTGTGGAAAAAGTCCATTGACAAAATCTGCAATCTATACTATGATTATGCTACAGAATAGGCAAGAAGCGTTGACGAAGACAGTACGCGCCAGAGAAACCGCACAGCGAGCCGGGGGCAGGTGAGAGCCGGCGGGGAGTAGCCGGTGCGGAAGATCACTTCCGAGCTGCACGGCTGAAGCAGCAGTAAGCGGTGCCGGTATCCGCCGTTACACGGATAATGTATGAACGGGGCAGAGTGCCGCGGAGTATGTGAAGATCAGGTGGTGTACAAGTGAGGCGGCCCTCATCCTGTTTGGATGGGGGCTCTTTTTGTGCACAGGGGCTTGTAAGGAATTTTGCTGCCAAAGCAGCACACGCCCCGCGCGGACGAGTAGGGGAAAAAGCATCCCCTTGCTCGATTCTTACGAAAGGAGAACACGGATGGAACTGTGGGATGTATATGACCATTGTTTTCGGAAAACGGGCAGACTGCATGAAAGAGGAAATCCGCTTGCCCCGGGGGAGTACCATCTTGTTGTGGCGATTTTTCCGGTGAATTCCGGCGGACAGGTGCTGATTCAGAAGAGAAATCCCAATCTGAAGCTGCTGCCGGGGATATGGGCGGCAACCGGCGGCTCGGCGGTGCAGGGCGAGGACGCCTGGGATGCCTGCAGGCGGGAGCTGCAGGAGGAACTGGGGCTGGCCGCGACGAAGGAGAATTCCGAGATGATCGCGATGTTCAAGCGCATTGACAGCTACAATGCGGTCTGGCTCGTGCATACGGACGCGAAGACGGAAGAGCTGACGCTGCAGGAGGAGGAGGTATCCGATGTCAGATGGGTGACGACCGCCGAGCTCAGGACGATGGCGAAGGAGGGTAAATTCCATTATTACCGCTATCTGGATTGGCTGACGGACTATCTTTCAAGCCTGCGGTCCGCATGAGTCGAGGTAAATCAGGGGGCGTTTTTCCGGAACGCCCTGGAATGGAGGTAAATCATGTACGAAAAAGTATCAACCGATATGAATTTCGTGGACAGAGAAAAAGAAGTCCTGAAATTCTGGAATGAGAAAAAAATCTTCCAAAAGAGTATGGAAGCACGGAAGGAAGGTCCGACCTATACCTTCTATGACGGGCCGCCGACGGCAAACGGCAAGCCGCACATCGGGCATGTGCTCACCCGCGTTATCAAGGATATGATTCCGCGCTACCGCACAATGAAGGGCTGCATGGTGCCGCGCAAGGCCGGCTGGGACACGCACGGGCTTCCGGTCGAGATCGAGGTGGAAAAGCTGCTTGGGCTTGACGGAAAGGATCAGATCGAGGCTTACGGTCTGGAGCCGTTCATCAAAAAGTGCAAGGAGAGCGTGTGGAAGTATAAGGGGATGTGGGAGGATTTCTCCGGCACGGTCGGCTTCTGGGCGGACATGGACAATCCTTATGTTACCTACCATGACGATTATATCGAGTCCGAGTGGTGGGCGCTGCGCCAGATCTGGGATAAGGGACTGCTCTACAAGGGCTTTAAAATCGTTCCTTACTGCCCGCGCTGCGGCACGCCGCTCTCGAGCGCTGAGGTGGCGCAGGGTTACAAGGATGTAAAGGAGCGTTCTGCAGTTGCGCGCTTTAAAATGAAGGATGAGGACGCCTATATCCTTGTCTGGACGACGACGCCGTGGACGCTGCCGAGCAATGTGGCGCTCTGCGTGAACCCGG
>CAMWWR010000333.1 GCA_947178045.1 uncultured Clostridia bacterium | reverse complement strand
GATAGTCTGTAACCTCCTCATAGCTGCCGTCGGTGAAAACGACGCTCACCCGGATCTCATCCCGGCTGACGCTGTTGCCGACGCTCACCATTCCGCCGATATACTGCACATACAGCGACTGCGCTCTTTTCCCCCACACGGTGATCTCGCAGGACTTGCCGCGGTAGATGACATGCACGACGTTCGCCCCGTCCTTTACGACCTTATCAATGGAAAGAGCGTAATCAAAAACCTCCTCCGCAGTGCCGTCCTCGTACACGACGGTGACCTCGAGCTTATCCCTCTCGATCTCCTGCCCTATGGCAAGCGTACCCCCGCTGTATACCGCATACAGATACTGCACCTTTTTATCCTCGGCCCGCGCAGACGCCGGAAAGGCTTCCGCGCACAGCAGCAGGCACAAAAGCAGCCCCAGGCCTCCCTTCGCAATTCCTTTCAGATAACTGTGCTTTTTCGGCTCCTTCAATCTTATCACTCCTTTCCGCAATCGCCGGCAGAGCCGCCGCATCCTGCCGGTTCCCGGCGGACGCGCCTATTTTTGCGCGTTTCCCTGCTCGCTCTTATATAAATAATAATCCGTCATTTCCTGGATGGTGATCGACTTCCCTGCCGTGATCCTCTTCTGAATATCCTCCAGCTTTTTCAGCCGTGTCAGTTCCTTCTCCGACAGCTCCGAGGTATCCTTCGGCATTTCAAAGGAATAGCTCTTCCCGAAATTCTCCGTCGAAACGTACACATCCCCCATATTGTCTTCCGTCTTTTCGACAACCTTAAGCGTGTAGGAAACCGAGAGCCCGCTCGTGTTGTCCTTCATCGTGATAACCGCCTTGCCCGCTCCGCGCGCATGCACCATGCCGGTGGTTTTATCCACCTTGGCCACGAGCACATCGGACGAGCTGAAGGTGAATTCCGGATCCTTGATGCCGTACGCATTGCCCTTCAGCAGGTAATCGCTGCTCTGGACAAGTGTCGTTTTTTTGTTGGAAAACGCTATATAAGGATCCTTTACCGTCAGATCAATCGTGCGCGTGTAGGTCTGGCCGCTCTGCTTGATCGTAACGGTCAGGGTAGCCGTGCCCTTCGCCTTCGGGGTGACCACGCCCTTCGAATTGACGACCGCAACCTTCTGATCGCTGGATTTGTAGGTAAGCTTTGCGCCGGACGCAAGATTTTGAGCTCTTATCTGATAATCCGTGCCCACATAGATTGTCTTTTTGCTTACGGTAAGCTTCGGCTCCGCCGCCTGTGCATCGGTCCGCGCCGCCGCCGCGAAGAAAACCAGCAGCAAAGCCAGGAACACAGCACACCATCTTCCCGGCCGCCTTTTCCACGCCTGCGCTTTGGACGCCCCGTCGAACATTCTCATTCCATCCGCCTCCTTGAAAAATACCGAGTGCAGCAATATGCATATAACTCCCTGCTCCGTTCCGGGGAATGCCGCGCATCTGCGCCGAATCCCCTGCATACTGACATTCTATCACAGCTTCTTGTCAAAATTGTTGCAATTCGAAATTTCTTCTATTTTCCTTATCCGCTTTTTCTGCGCCCGGCGGAAAGACAGACGGAACCGCATCGTCCTCCCCGTTTACGGAATCGCCGTCAGCAGATGGTTTTTCAGACAGAATTCCGTATCGATCGTCCGGACGGCGCTCTGCCGGTCAAAACGGACGGATATCCGTCCGCCACTGCATGCGAGCACCGTCCCGTCGCCGAACCGGCCGTGGCGCACACGGGCCCCCTCCCGGAATATGCTGCGGTCATAGTACAGCTCGGACGCAAAGCGCGACAGCTCCTGCGGCTTGTTGTAGCGCTCCTTTGTCCAGGTCACGGTCAGGCTGTCCCTCGCTCGCGTGACAGCCACATAGAACATGCGCCTTTCCTCCTCCATATCCTCGTTCACGACGGCCCGGTGGTGCGGCGTGACGCCCTCGACCGCATCCACAATATACACTCTCTGGAATTCCAGCCCCTTTGCCCCGTGGAAGGTCATAAGCGAGACCGCGTCCCTTTCCCTGTCCTGCTCCGACTCCTTCTGCCTGCGCAGCTGCTCCCGGTACTCCTCGATATGGGCGAACCATTCCTGGTATGTCGCGTATTCCCGCGCCGCCTCCTGGAGTTGCGCGAGCGTTTCAAAAAGCTCCTCCTCGCTGATGCGCCGGAGCTTCGCATACTCCCTCAGATAATCATCATAGCCCATCGCGCGCCGGATATAGCTGACCGCGGCGTAGGGCCCTGTCTGCCGCAGAAGTCCGAGATCCAGCCCGAGCTTTTCCAGCCGCTCGGCAACATAGCCCCGTCCTAAATCATAATAGAATTGCTTCACCTTCCGCAGGTCGACCTTTGCGTCCGGGAACGCCTCGCGCGACAGATACCGCTTCGGCCGGTTCATGATCTGAAAATAGAGAGCCCGGTCATTCTCCCCGAGCGCCAGGCGGATATAAGCAAAAATATCCTTTGCAATCCAGTGGTCGTACAGGCCCGGCAGCGTGTCCTTCATCCGGAACGGAATATTGTATTCCATCAGCTTCTCCACAAGCGCGCCGGGCTGAAGGTTCGTGCGGTACAGAATCGCCGTATCCCGGTAGTTGCCTCCCGCCCTGTGCCGGTCCAGCAGCTCGCGCGCGACCGCCTCGTTCTGCGCCCGCACATCGGGATATTCCCGCAGTGAGATCTGGCCCTGCGGCGGCCGCACGGCGCGGATCTCCTTTGGAAAGCGCTTCGTATTCGACGCAATCAAACGCCCCGCCGCCGCGATAATGTCGGCCGCCGAGCGGTAATTGATGTCGAGCAGCACCTGCCCGCAGTTCGGATGATCCTTCGGGAAATTCAGCATCAGCTCCGGCTTTGCGCCGCGAAACCGATAGATACTCTGGTCGTCGTCCCCGACGATAAAAAGATTGTTCTGCGGCAGCGCGAGAAGACGGATAATGTCATACTGCACGCGATTGATATCCTGAAACTCGTCAATAAGGATGTATTCGTATTTCTGCTGCCAGAGCGCGAGAATATCCGGCCTGGCGGTGAGCAGCTCATAGCAGAGCAGCAGCATATCGTCAAAATCAATGCGGTTCGAGCGGCGCAGCATCGCCTCGTACTCCCGGTAAAGCCTCCGGAAATCCGTCTCCGGACAGTTCATCGAATAATAATGCTCAACATCCATCCGCTCGGACTTTACAAGGCTGATCTCACTCTCGATCCCCTCGATAAACTCCTTTTC
>CAMWWR010000332.1 GCA_947178045.1 uncultured Clostridia bacterium | reverse complement strand
CGTCCTTTGATATCAACCAGTTCCAGAGGGTGAAAATCAACGGCGTGTACAGCACGAGCTCGGCGAATTATCTGGTTCAGACCGGAATGCAGGATCTTGACTGTACGGTGCGCTACCGGATGTACGGCGGCCAGGTCACCTATTTTGACATGGCAAAGGATTACCGGAGCTATCTTGTCGACCGGTACGGCCTGAAGACGAGCTACAGTGACGGGGCGGCGAGCCTCTATCTGGAGTTTGTCGGAGCGCTCTCCCTGCAGAAGCGTTTTGTCGGTATTCCGTACCATTCGGTCTATTCCATGACGACCTACGATGATCTGAAGAAGATCCTGGACGATCTGGACGGCGTGCGCTTCCAGCTGCAGTATGACGGCGCGTTCAACGGCGGACTGGACGGTGAAATGAATGCGGGCGCGAGTCTGGCCGGGGCGAACGGAAGCAAAAAGAAGCTGAAGTCGCTGATGGATTACGCGCAGCAGAAGGGCTTTGATCTCTACCTGGCCGTGGCGCTCTCCAGAGTGTCGGAGAGCGGGAACGGCTTTATGGCGAGCCGGCACGCAGTCCGGGATTTCGGCAACAATGAGGTGATGCTGTACCGCTATATGCCGGCGCTCGGAATTCTGAGCGGTGATTTGTACGACGGCGTCAGCCACAACGGGCACTATACGATCTCCCCGAACTATCTGGGCTATGTGACCGACAAATTCCTGAAGGCTTCGAAGGATTACGGTAAGCTCGCCATCACGGATCTTGCCGGAATGTACTATGCGGATTATCATTTTAACGAGATGATCACCGGTGCGCAGGGCGCGGAAGTCATCCGGGAGAATCTGGGAAAGCTCGCGGAGCGGAAGCTGGCTCTCACCGATCCGTTTATCGACAATATCGGCTACGGCAGCATCGCGGTCGATATCTCGAAGGAGAGCAGCGATTACGCGACCTTCGCGTACACGATCCCGTTCCGTCAGCTCGTCATGAACGGGCTTGTGGACTACACGACGGAGAATGTCAATATCTCCTCGAAAAATCCGGCGTATTTCGTTCTGCAGGCGGCGGAGCTGGGCTCCTACCCGAAATACATCCTGACGTCGGAGTCGGTGACGAAGCTGAAGTATACGGATTACCACTATCTGCTTTCCGCTCAGTACGATCTGCTGAAGGACGATATCAAGGCAATGTATACAAAGATCGCGGACATCCGGAGCAAGATCGGCACGAACGAGATCGCAGGGCATGCCTGCCTGGCGGAAAGAGTTTACCGGACGACCTACGCGAACGGTGTGGAGGTTATCGTCAATTACAATCTTTACAGCGTGGAGCTTGAGGACGGCACGGTGCTGGGAGCCGAGGATTATCTGATTCGGGGGGTGAAATAAATTGAAAAACAAAAAGAAACTGCCTTATCAGGTAAAAAGAAAAATTAACGGGCTGATCTTTGCGTCGCCGTTCCTGATCGGTTTCGTCGCATTCTTCCTGATACCGATCATCAACACGTTTTATTACTCCTTCAATCAGGTGGGCGTCGGGGAACAGGGCGGAATGACCTTTACCTGGAACGGTATCCAGAACTATATCGACCTGTTCAAAACGGAGGTGACGACCACCTCCACGACGATGGCGAGACTGTTCACGGAGCAGAACCGGGATATGCTGATTTCCGTGCCGCTGATCGTTGTATTCAGCCTTTTCATGGCGCTGCTCGCGAACCAGAAGTTCAAGGGGCGTGCGGTCGTGCGGCTGATCTTCTTCCTGCCGATCATCCTTGGTATTGAGGTAGTCACCTCGATGCTGACGATGACGACCGGAACGGAGAGTCTGGATACGGGCAGCCAGCTCGTATCCGGCAGCTACGTTACAATCTTCCTTGTGCGCATCCTCAATGTGCCGATGCGGGTGCTCTACCCGATCATCACTTATATTGAGAATATTTTCACGCTGATCTCGCAGGCGGGCGTGCAGACGCTCGTCTACCTGACGGCCCTGCAGTCCATCAGCCCGAGCCTTTATGAGGTGGCGAAGATGGAGGGCGCGACCGCCTACGAGACCTTCTGGAAGGTCACGATTCCTTCCATCATGCACATCACGCTTTTCGTGATCGTGTATACGATCGTACAGCTGTTTATTGAGTCGCCTGTGGCCGGGGAGGTATATGCCTTCGCGTTCCGCCAGAACAAGATCGGCATCAGCTCGGCGCTTTCGGTCGTTTACATTTTCAACGTGCTGATCGTGCTCGGACTTGTAATGCTGCTGCTTCGAAAGGTGGTGAAGAAGAATGAAAAATGATGACAGAGACGCTTCCCTGGCGCTGTATCTGTTCAAGAAAAAATCGAAAAAAACGGCGCTGAAGATCATTACGACCGTGCTGATCCTGGGGCTTTGCTTTACCATCATCCTCCCGATCCTGAACCTTGTGCCGGTCGTGTTCTCCTCGATCGAGGAGCTCGGCAACCCGAATGTAATCTGGCTGCCGCTTGAGAAATCGGTCGTCAGCTTCAAGGCGGCAGTCCGCTACATTCTTCCGGCGGGCTTTGCGACGATGGCGAAATCCGTGATCTATGCGGCGGGCATTATGCTGATCCAGATCTTTTTCTCCGCCATGGTTGGCTATGCGCTTGCGAGAGTGAATTTCTGGGGCAGGAATGTCGTGTTTTTCATGGTAATCCTGGTATTCCTTCTGCCGAGGCAGTCACTGCTTTTGTCGCAGTATATCTACTTCAATCATTTTGATGTGCTCGGTATTATGGATCTGTTTACGAAGGCGGGGGAGGTCAACCTGATCAATAACCCGATCGTGCTCGTCATGCTGGCGGTTTTCGGCTTCGGTGTGAATCAGAGCCTCTTTATCTTCCTGTTCAGCCAGTTCTTCAAGAACATTCCGAAGGAGCTGGAGGAGGCGGCGCTGATTGACGGCTGCGGCTTCTACAAGACCTATTTCCGCATTATGATACCGAACGCGGTGCCGATCATCTCGACGGTCGCGATCCTGTCCTTCGTGTGGAATTACGGCGATACCTACTACACAAACTATTTCAGCCCGAACGCCGGCTTCCTGAGCACGCTGCTCTCGACGACGTTCAGCTCCGCGAACAAGGACACCGTCATGAACGCGGTGCGCGTCTGGTACGATGTTCCGCTCGTGCCGGATATGGCCTTTGACGCAGTAAAACAGGCGGGCGTGCTGATTTACCTGATTCCGCTGCTGATCGTCTATCTGATCGGACAGAGAAAGCTCGTGGAA
>CAMWWR010000331.1 GCA_947178045.1 uncultured Clostridia bacterium | reverse complement strand
CACCGGCATGTGCATGGTTTCCAATTTCACAAGCCTTGTCTAAGTCTTCTGGCTTCATAAAGTGAAGCTGCAGGACATAGTCAAGAGCAGCCGGTCCGATAATAATCCTTGGATATACGGCTTTTTCTTCCAATTCAACAACATCAATCAGCCCCTGACCGAAAACGAAGTCGTCATTAAAAGAAAGGGTACCAATCGTTATTCCGCCTCTGAGAAACAGACCATACTGCAGAATAAAGTTCTGCTGAATATCTGCGACAATAGCGATGAATATCAGAAAACGCAGATATTCCATTGAAGAGGAGCACCTTTCCAAACATAGAAAAATATTGTCCGAGAACATTTTTATCTGAATGGACACTTGGCTTATGTCTCCAACCAAATACGAGGAATGTACCTCTTGCAGATAGGCTTTTGTATTTTGAATTGCTTCATGGATATCTTTCAGGAAATTCTCCGCTTTGTCCGGATTATTTTTAAAAAATTTCCTGTAGCCCAGCAGATCAACATAGGCGATATAGTATTCTTTTATGGGCTCAACTGGTCGGTTTTCATTTTGCATTCCGATTTTCTCCTTTCTCAATAAGTTTTGTTTTATTAATGGTGTCGATATGCAATATCAGGGTTGTTCTGTTAAGGCAGATCTCTCTCGCAGGACATTAACTGAAATATATTATACTACTAATGTAGAGCTCTATCAAGAATTCTCTTCCGGCAGGAACATAACAAATCCTGAAAAATTAAACTCACCCCTCGCATATCGCAAGCCTGTTCTCAATCCTGCTTCCATAAGGAGTTCGAGCATACTTTTCAAGCCTGCCTGCTCCGTCCGATAAGGCCGCAAAGTCCCCATTTAAAATTGACGAAAGCATAACGGAGTGCTATATTTATTATGGTGAAAAGTAGATTGGAATTTTGCGCCAAAGGCTGCGGCGAGAGCGCCGCGGCACGGGAAAAACGCGGAGACGGACGGAGGATTTTATGCGGGACAACAAGACGCAGAAAGGAATAAGAAGACCGAAAATCGATCAGGGGCAAAGGCCCGATATCAATAAAAAACAGAGACTGTGGAACGAAGCCCGAAGGATGCTGTTTATTATCGTCGGAAATCTGATTTACGCGACGATTGTCAGCCTGTTTCTGCTTCCCGCGGAGCTGATGACGAGCGGCACGACGGGTATCGCGCTGGTGGTGAACCATCTGACCGGCTTTTCTATTTCGGCGTTTGTGCTGATTTTTAATATCGTGATGCTGCTGGCCGGATGGGCGCTGCTCGGCGGACGGTTTGCGCTGTCCACGGTGGCGAGCTCGCTGATCTACCCGGTGGCGTTGGAAATCTGCAGCCGCCTGTTCGACGGCGTCGTCATTACGGAAAACAAGATGCTGAGCACGGTCTACACCGGCATCGGCATCGGGCTGGCTCTCGGGCTCGTGCTGCGCAGCGGCGCTTCCACGGGAGGCATGGATATTCCGACGCTCACGCTGAACCGCTATTTTAAAATTCCAGTGTCGGTCAGCCTGTACGTTTTCGATTTCTGCATTATGCTTGCGCAGGCATTTTACAATCCGATGGAGAATGTACTGTACGGAATTCTGCTTATCCTGCTGACCTCGCTCGCGCTCGACAAGATGATGCTTATGGGCACGACGCGGACGGAGGTCAAAATTATCAGCACAAAAACACAGGAAATCTGCGACGGCATACTGACAAAGCTCGACCGCGGTGTGACCATTCTCAACGGGGAGGGCGGATACCTGCATCAGGAGGCGCAGGTCGTTTTCAGCGTTGTGTCGAACCGCGAGCTGCCGCAGATCGAGCGGATCGTGCGGGGAATCGATCCGGAGAGCTTTATGGTGGTCAGCCGCGTGAGCGAGGTGTGGGGCCGGGGCTTTTCGATGAGCAAAAGATACATGTCGGACGGGCAGGAGACGGCGGACAGGGAGGTATAATATGAAATTTACTTATCGGCACACAAGAAATGCAGCCTATATCGGCTATATTTCCCAGGCGATCGTGAACAATCTGGCCCCTCTTCTGTTTGTCTCCTTTCAGAGGGAATTCGGACTATCGCTTGACAAAATCAGCCTGCTCATCACGATCAATTTCGGCGTTCAGATTGCGGTCGATCTGCTGGCCGCAAAATATATTGACCGGATCGGCTACCGCGCGGCGGCGTTGCTGGCTCATGTCGCGGTGGCGCTCGGTCTGGTCGGTCTCGCCGTGCTGCCGTTCGTAATGCCGCCGTTTGCGGGGCTGGCTGCTGCGGCGGTAGTCTATGCTGTCGGTGGCGGGTTGACGGAGGTGATTATTTCACCGATTGTGGAGGCGCTGCCGGGGGAGGAGAAGGAGGCGGCCATGAGTCTGCTCCACTCCTTCTACTGCTGGGGGCAGGTGGCGGTCGTGCTGCTCTCGACCTTGTATTTTAAGACGGCCGGGATCGAGCACTGGAATTACCTTCCGCTCGTGTGGGCGGTTGTTCCGGCGTTCAACATTTTCCTGTTCGCGAAGGTGCCGCTGCGCACCCTCAATGAGGACGGGGAGTCGATGCCGGTGTCCAGATTGTTCCGCGTAAAGATGTTCTGGATATTTCTGCTGCTTATGATCTGCGCGGGAGCGTCGGAGCTTGCCATGTCGCAGTGGGCCTCGCTGTTTGCCGAGGAGGGACTTCAGGTCTCCAAGACGATGGGCGACTTGCTCGGGCCGTGTGCATTTGCCGTGCTGATGGGTATCGCCCGCACCTTTTACGGCATCCGCGGAGCAAGACTGAACCTGACACGGACGATTCTGTTTAGCTCGGTTCTGTGCATTACGAGCTACCTGCTCGCGGTGTTCGCGCCGCATCCGGTGCTCGCTCTTGCGGGCTGCGCGCTGACGGGACTCTCTGTCGGGATCATGTGGCCGGGAACATTCAGCATCGCGTCGAAATATTATCCGCAGGGCGGCACGGCGATGTTTGCGATTCTGGCGCTGGCGGGGGATATCGGGTGTTCGTCGGGGCCGACGTTGGCGGGCTTCGTCGCCGACCATACCGGCGATATGCACGACGGGCTGCTCGCGGCCGCGGCATTTCCGCTGCTGCTTATCGCGGGCATCGTGCTGCTGGAGCGGCAGGCGGCAAGACAGAATAGACAGGCGGTAAAGCAGGGCTGAGAGGGCAGCAGGATCGAAGGCAGCAGGCTTGAAAGTGGCGGAAGTGAAGGTGCGAAGTTGCAGGAACGATCGGAAGAATCATTGGAGGAAC
>CAMWWR010000330.1 GCA_947178045.1 uncultured Clostridia bacterium | reverse complement strand
CGTTAAAGGACATGGGGCTTCCGGTGCTCCGCTGGCCGGGCGGCTGCTTCGCGGACGAATATCACTGGATGGACGGCATCGGCCCGAAGGAATCGCGGAAAAAAATCATCAACACGCACTGGGGCGGTGTTGTCGAAGACAACAGCTTCGGCACGCACGAATTCATGGAGCTCTGCCGTCAGATCGGCTGCGAGACCTATATCAACGGCAATGTCGGCAGCGGCACGGTGCGCGAAATGTCCGAGTGGGTGGAGTATATGACCTTCTCCGGCGTCTCCCCGATGGCGGATCTGAGAACAAAGAACGGCCATGAGGAGCCGTACACGGTCAACTATTTCGGCGTGGGCAACGAGAACTGGGGCTGCGGCGGCAATATGAGGCCGGAATATTATGCGGATGAATATCGCCGTTACCAGACCTATGTGCGCAATTATTATAAAGATAAGAAAATCTACAAAATCGCCTGCGGTCCGAACGCTGACGACTACGCGTGGACGGAAACCGTGATGAAGATCGCCGGCAAATACATGGACGGGCTGTCCCTTCATTATTACACCGTGCCTCATGACTGGGAGCACAAGGGCAGCGCGACGCAGTTCGACGAGGCGGAATATTATCTCACGCTCCGCAAGGCTTATTTCATGGAGCAGCTGCTCCATCGCCACGGCGCGATCATGGACCGCTACGACCCGAAGAAGAAGGTCGGCCTGATCGTCGACGAGTGGGGCACCTGGTTCGACGTAGAGCCGGGCACGAACCCGGGCTTCCTCTACCAGCAGAACACGATGCGCGACGCGATGGTGGCGGCGATCAGCCTGAATCTCTTTAATAAGCACAGCGACCGCGTAAAGATGGCAAATATCGCCCAGCTTGTCAACGTGCTTCAGGCCGTTATCCTGACCGAGGGCGAGAAAATGCTGCTCACGCCGACCTACCATGTATTCAAAATGTTCCGCAGCCATCAGGATGCCACACTGCTTGACAGCGCGCTGGCCACCGAGCAGATCGGAACGGAGAAGGATAAGATCCCGAACCTGACCGAGTCGGTTTCTCTCGCCGCAGACGGCAGCATCACGGTCACGCTTGCAAATCTCTCGCTGGATACCGCTTATCCGATCGAGACCGTATTCGCGGAGGGCGCTCCGGAGAGCGTAAGCGGCACGATCCTGACCGGCGCGATGGACGCGCACAATACCTTCGACGCACCGGAGACGGTTCGAACTGCCGACTTCACGGAGGCCGTGCTCGAAAACGGCACGATCCGTTTTACCATCCCGGCCTGCAGCGTCGTTTCGCTCAAAATCAACATGAAATAAATCCTCCCGCGCCTCAGCGCGAAAAAAGCAGCCGAAAGGCCGCTGCCGGACATTCCCGTTCCGGCAGCGGCCTTCTGTAAAATCCATCCATATTCCTTCTGATTCGTCTTTTTATGCAGGATATCAGTATTCCTTCCTACTCATCTTTTTCTCGTAGGATTTCAGTATCTTCTTCGTGCTCCGCACCGATTCCTCAATCAGCGTCATCTGAGCCATCGTGCAGTCCGCCAGCTCCCGGTCAATCTCCTCGATCACCATGCAGCGCGTCTTGTCCTGACTCTTCATCTGATCCAGAAGCAGCATGTCCGGCGTCGTATTCAAAGCATTGGCCAAATCGATCAGTACCTGAAGGCTGAACTTCGTCTTGCCGTTCTCAATATTGCTCATATGAGGAGTCGAAACATCGATCAGCTCCGCCAGATTTTCCTGTGACAATCTCTGCTCTCTGCGAAATCTTTTTATCCTCTTCCCCATCGCCGCATAATCCAGTTCCATGATCTCCCTCCAAATACTAATACTAACACCATAATTGTATTGTTTTAGGATAACCATTAGAATAATTTCAAACCTAAATTATTTGGCTCTAATATATAATTTTCGTATATCAACATCCCTGAATCATCCGGCGCGGTCGGAATACTAATCGACGAGTTCAGCGAAATACGATTCTTTACAGGGCAGAGTGCTGCGGCCCGAACTCCCTCTTAGCCCGTTCCGTGTACTTTGACACAAACTCTGTTTTTGCGCTCGTATACGCATCCCGGTTATGCTCGTATTTTTCCCAGAGCTTGAATTTCAACCGCTCGTATTCTCTGGCCGTATCGTCATGCAGACGAAGATAGTCCCGGAAATACAGCTCGTCATTATCGCCCTCACAGCGCAGATGAAGGTGAAATACCTTCTCCGCAAAGCCCGCCTCTGTATATCCCTTGTTAAAGGAAAATCTCTGCTCCCCGCGGCTCATACAGCGATACCCGCAGCCGAGCAGCCTCCTCTCCGGCTCTGCGAATCCGTTCTCCCCCGATACCTCCACAAGAATATCGATGATCGGCTTTGCCCAGATCGTCTCCACCGCGGTACTTCCGATATGGCTGATACGTACAATTCCCGCGCCCTCCAGGGCTTTCCCGAGCATTTGCTCCTCCTCCCGATACCACTCCTCCCAGCACTCCTGATGCCCTGTCAAAAACACAGGGAACAGCTCCCACAGCTCCTCAAGACTCATATCCGACAATTTTTTTCTCACATTACTCCTCCTCTTGCAAGGTTACTCCGGCAAACGGTTCTGGCTGTCGGTCTCCCCTGCGTTCTTCCATGCATTTTTCTCCGGCGTCCTGCATCCGCCGCAGGACATTTTAACAAATTTACTCGTGTTTCGTCAATTCCTGCAAAATCGGCTTCTCTGCGGCAGCTCCCAACACTCTCCGGACTGTGTCCTCCGTACGCTCCACTTTCGGTTTTTGAGTTCCCAGACGCCCTGGCGACTCTTCTGCCCACAAGCTCCCAGACACCCCGACAGACCTTCGGTCCGTAAAAGCCATCCTATGCTCCGGCGTTGTCAGCTCCTTCTGGAACTGGATGAGAACAACCCGAACCACCGGAACAAACAAAAATACTGCCGTGCTCTGGTTCGCAAGGCAGTATTTTTGTTTGTACTACATATTTTTATTTATCACTTCATATCCCGATTTCCGAAATGTGTTTCGGCGTTATTCTTTAATTTCATAATCGCCGTTAAATCTTCTTCCGCATCTTTAATAATGCATTTGAGCATAATTAAACAAATCATCAATACTAAAAAGGTGCCAGCGAAAATGAAATCCCAAGAACTAAGGCTCATCCAAAAGAAATCCCAGGAACTGGCGATTACCCATGGATACAGCCGAAAGAAAAGAATCACCCCCGTGCAGCCACAAAAAAGCTTTAAAAATCCATATAGAATCTTACAT
>CAMWWR010000329.1 GCA_947178045.1 uncultured Clostridia bacterium | reverse complement strand
GGACGGAAGGCTGGAGCACTGCCTGCTGCTTGAGTTCTTTACGAACCGTGGAATCGGCACGGCAATTATCAACGACCGGTCTATTTTGTACGACAACGAGGTTTGAGAGCGGCCGCCCGGAAGCCGCGGCGCGCGGGGCGGAATGCGGAAGGAGAGATGCAGTATGGATGCAAAGCAGTGGATAGAGGAAGCGGATCAGGTGCTCATGCACACCTACGGGCGTTATCCCGTTGTGCTGGAGCGCGGCGAGGGCGTGTACCTGTATGACGTAGAAGGAAAGAAATATCTGGATTTCGGCGCAGGAATCGCGGTGTTCGCGCTCGGCTACGGCAATCAGGCCTGCAATGACGCGCTGAAGAGTCAGATCGACAAGCTGGTGCACACGTCGAACTATTTTTACAATACTCCGGCGGCGAAGGCGTGCCGGAATATCGCAAAGGCGACGGGAATGGACCGCGTGTTTTTGACAAACAGCGGGACGGAGGCCGTCGAGGGGGCACTCAAGCTGGCGCACAAGGTATATTACAATAAGCACGGAAAGGCGGACGGGGAGATCATCGCAATGAACCACTCGTTCCACGGAAGGAGCATGGGGGCACTGTCGGTCACCGGGACGCCGAAGTACCGCGAGCCGTTCGGAGGGATCCCCGGCATTGTGTTTGCCGATTATAACGATTATGAGGACGTTGCGTCGAAGGTGACAGAGCGGACCTGCGCCATTATTATGGAGACCGTGCAGGGGGAGGGCGGACTTCGCCCGGCGGAGCCGGAATTTATCAAAAAGGTGCGCGCTCTCTGCGACGAGAAGGGTATTCTGCTGATTCTCGACGAGATCCAGTGCGGCATGGGACGGACCGGCACGATGTTTGCCTACGAGCAGTACGGCGTAAAGCCGGATATTATGACGACGGCGAAGGCGCTCGGCTGCGGTGTGCCGGTCGGAGCATTCGCGGCGCGGGAGGAGGTGGCTGCGGCGTTTGTGCCGGGCGACCACGGGAGCACCTACGGCGGCAATCCGCTTGCGGCCGCGGCGATCAATGCCGTGTTTGAGCAGTTTGACTCGGCACATGTCCTTGAGAATGTCAGGGAGGTGTCGTCCTGGCTTGCCGGGCGGCTTGACTCTCTCATGCAGAAATACGACTGCATCCGGGAATGCCGCGGCCTCGGGCTGATGCGCGGACTGGTGTTTGACCGCCCGGTAAAGGAGATTATTGCGAAGGCGATGGACAACGGACTGATCACCTTCTCCGCGGGAACCGACGTCCTGCGCCTCGTGCCGCCCCTTGTCATTCAGAAGGAACATGTCGACGAGATGATCGAAATACTGGATCGGAGTATAAAGGAATGCCTGTGATTTTTAACGTGACGTCCGTGCTGGCAATCGTTGCGTGCGCACTGCTGCTCGGAGGACGATATCCGCTGATGCGCGAATTTCTGACCGTTTTTCTGATAAGCGAGGCGATGCGCCCGTGTGTCATTGCGGTTTTGCGGGCGCAGACAGCGCGGACCCTGCCGGGAAGTCGTGCCGTCCGGGGGAGTGCGGAGAAGAGCGCCGACCGGTCAGCGGAGGGAACACGTCGGAAGCCGTCGGAAGCCGTTCGGAGGAGTGCATCGCAGGCGCTGCCGGAGAACGGTGCTGCCGGGTACTTCAGGGACTGGCTCTTTGGCAGAAAAATGGAAAAGCTCTGGGCAGCCAGGGCTTTTTCGGGCTTTGTGCTTCTGCTGATGCTCGTGAAGCAGCCGGACTTTTTTCAGGCAAATATCATGATGTCCGCCGGCATGGCAGTCATGGCCGCACTGCTCGTCGCGCGCGCGGCGCAGGCGGGGGCGGCGCTGGCAGGGGAGCGGTCCGGGAGCCCGGAAAGCTCGGAGCGGGCCGGAGCATCAGGGAGCATGAAAAAGATTTCTGCAGACGGCAAAGGCAGACAGGCCGTTTCGTGGGACAATGCGTGCGGAGGCAGAAAAAGGCGGCGAACCGCAGTGAGCATTTTTGCCGGCGCGGCGGCGGTCATGCTTTATCTGCTGCTCGGAGCGGTGCTGTCCGGCTTTCCGCAGCCCAAGCCCGGCGATGAATACCGGGACAGCTTCCGGGCGGAGGAGTTTTACGGGGATGGCGTCGGCACGGACCGGGCCGTGATTCTCGAGGACAACGGCGAGGCGCTCGCCGAGCGGGTGAAAATGATACGGAGTGCGAAGGAACGGCTGATTTTATCCACCTTTGACTTCCGGACGGATATCAGCGGCCAGGTGCTTGTGGCGGCGCTTCTTGAGGCGGCGGAGCGGGGTGTTGATGTCAGGGTCGTTGTGGACGGCGTCAGCGGCATGCTGCGGATGGGACAGAATCCGTATTTCCTCGCGCTGTCCTCCCATCCGGGCGCGGAAATCCGGATTTACAACAAAATCAATCTGCTGACTCCGTGGAAGCTGATGGGCAGGCTGCACGACAAATATCTGATTGTGGACGAGACTGCCTATATCCTCGGAGGGCGCAATTCCTTTTCCTATTTCCTCGGCGACTGGCCGGGGCACAAAAATTATGACCGGGATGTGCTCGTCTACAATGAGGGAAAAAGCGCATCCAGCTCGCTTTACCAGGTGGAGGCCTATTTCGAGGAAATATGGAATCACGAGGCGACAAGCGTATATCACGACTCGAAAGCAATCGCGGAGCGCGCCTGTGTGAAGCGGGCGGGCAGGGAGCTGAGAAAGGTATACGCGCAGTATCTTGCGGAGCGCCCGGAGGCGGCCGCGGCACCGGATTACAGGGCGATGACCTATGCGACCGGAAAGATTACGCTGCTGGCCAATCCGACCACGGTTTACGCGAAGGAGCCGACGGTGTTTTACGCCCTGACGGAGCTGATGAAGCGGGCGGAGAAAAGAGTGATGATCCATACGCCGTATATTATCGCCAACGATTTCATGTACGATGCCTTCGCGTCGATCGCCGCGGCGGTGCCGGAGGCGGGCATGATGACGAATTCGGTGGCGAACAACGGGAATCCGTTCGGCGCGGGGGATTACCGGGCGAATTTCGAGAAAATCCTCAGCACCGGCATACAGCTGCTCGAGTACGAGGGCGGGGTCTCCTACCACGGGAAGAGCATTGTCATTGACGATAATATCTCCATTGTCGGTTCCTTCAACATGGATATGCGGAGTGTTTATCTGGACACTGAGCTTATGCTTGTGATCGACAGCGAGGAGGTCAACGCGCAGCTGCGGGAGCTGCTGTCCCGCTACGAGAAGGAGTGCGGGATCGTTCA
>CAMWWR010000328.1 GCA_947178045.1 uncultured Clostridia bacterium | reverse complement strand
AGGTTGATGAGGGAGGTGTTGTAGGCATCCTCCTCCGCCATTTGTTCGTCCGTCGCGTCTACGCGGGTTGCGATGCTGCCGATGATCCACATCGTATATGCTTTTCCGTAGATGCGATCGAGCTTGTCATACAGCTCCCTGGCCGCTTCCGCATTTTCCTCGTCTGCGGCGAGCTCTGCCAGCTGCGTCAGCCCCTCGTAGAATTCTGTAGGATCCGTGTGCTCATAGCTCTCAAAGATCTCGGCAAGAGAAAGCTCTGCGTGCTCTTCCCCGTTTATGACTGCCTCGGAGATTTCCGCAGCCATGCCGCGGGAAGCGGGAGCAAGCTGGAAGAGCATGCACAGGAGCAGAAGAAATGCCCACAGTTTTCTTGTTCTTTTTGTTTGCATGATTAGCCTCCATACTGCGTCTTGTTTTATTTCGGAACAGCGACTGCTTCAAACCCCGCGCAGCAGAGGGTTCGTGGTCCGCAGAATACAGCGGACCGCTCCGGTTGCCCGGTATTGCCCTGACGGCCCTACCGCTGTATAGATTATATAATATTATTTTCGGAATTACCAGTAAAGTGACAAATTTTTTATATCACGGGGAATTTCTCCGAACTTCCCTATAATCTATAGGAAACGACAGACAAATTTGTCGTTTCCTGTAACCCTCCGGGGGATACGCACACAAATACGAACAAAACATAGGAATTTTTTATGAAGAACATAAAAAAGATTGATTTTACTTATGCCATATCATGGTGTATAATATCAAAGTAATAGGAAAGGCATTGCAGCGGACTGTTACGATGCCTTTCCGTTTTTTGTCGCGGCGTCCTGCTGGATGCCCCGCTTTTAGCCGGGAAGCAAAATGACGCGGCGAGATCATTGGCGCGATATCGCGGAATGTCTGCGGTATGCGCGGGCGCGAGATTGGAGGAAGTATTATGGTAAGAGCAATTGTAGGAGCAAACTGGGGCGATGAGGGCAAGGGGAAGATCACCGATATGCTCGGGGAAACCTCGGACGTCATTGTGCGTTTTCAGGGAGGCAGCAACGCCGGGCACACGATCATTAACAAATACGGCAAGTTCGCACTCCACCTGCTGCCGTCCGGCGTGTTTTATGATCACACGACGAGCATTATCGGCAACGGCGTGGCGCTGAATATTCCGTATCTGTGCAGGGAGATCCAGTCCCTTGTGGACCGGGGTGTGCCGAAGCCGAAGATCCTCGTCTCGGACCGCGCGCAGATTGTGATGCCGTATCATATCCTGTTTGACGAGTACGAGGAGGAGAGACTCGGAGGGAAGTCCTTCGGCTCGACCAAATCGGGCATCGCGCCGTTCTATTCGGATAAATATGCAAAGATCGGCTTCCAGGTATCGGAGCTGTTCGACGAGGCGCTGCTGAAGGAGAAGGTGGAGCGCGTGCTCGAGCAGAAAAATATTCTTCTGGAGCACATGTATCACAAGCCGAAGATTGACGGGGCAGAGCTGTACAATACCCTGATCGGCTACCGCGACATGGTGGAGCCTTATGTGGCGGACACCGCCCTGTTTTTGCACGACGCGCTGCAGGAGGGGAAAACGGTGCTGCTTGAGGGACAACTCGGCACCCTGAAGGATCCGGATTTCGGAATCTATCCGATGGTGACCTCGTCCTCGACCCTCGCGGCCTACGGCGCGATCGGCGCGGGCATCCCGCCTTATGAAATAAAGGACATTATCTGCGTGGTGAAGGCATATTCCTCGGCGGTCGGCGCAGGCGAGTTTGTCAGCGAGATCTTCGGCGAGGAGGCGGACGAACTGAGGCGGCGCGGCGGCGATGCAGGGGAATTCGGCGCGACGACGGGCAGACCGAGGCGGATGGGCTGGTTTGACGCGGTGGCGACGCGCTACGGCTGCCGGATGCAGGGGGCGACCGAAGCGGCGCTGACCGTGCTCGACGTGCTTGGCTATCTCGACGAGCTGCCGGTGTGTGTCGGCTATGAGATCGACGGCAAAGTAACGAAGGACTTTCCGGTCACGGCAAAGCTCGCGAAGGCGAAGCCGGTGTACGAGAAGCTCCCTGGCTGGAAATGCGATATCCGCGGGATAAAGAGCTATGAGGAGCTCCCGGAGAACTGCCGCAAATATGTCGAGTTCATCGAGAAGGAGATCGGCGTGCCGGTCACGATGGTATCGAACGGGCCGGGCCGGGAGGAGATCATCCGCCGATAAGCGGAATCGAGGTGTGCAATGCCGGAGCAGGAATATTTTAGACAGGCGCTGGCCGATTTTGCCTTCGATGCGGCGGGCGGCGATGCGGTCCGCCACCTGGCCGATCTGGGCTATACAGTAAGGCAGATCACGGAGCGGCTCACCTTTCCGCTGCCTTGCGGGAAGGTCGGGGAGATCGTGTGGAAACACCTGGTCGATACCGGGATTGTGCTTCTGGAGGAGCCCGGCAACGGGAGGGGACGGACGGCGGGAACTTATGTGAAGGAATATGACGCATACGGCAGGCAGAGCTTCCGGTTTTCTCCTGCCGCAGACAGCGGTCTTACCGGCGGTGAGGGAAAGATCGTTTTCCGGGAGGTGGAGTTTTCCTGTGCGGAGCAGGAGCGGCAGAGCCGTGAGCACAGCGGCAGCACGCCCGGACGCAGACGCAGGCTTACCGGCGGAGAAGGTCGGGAAATGCCCTGCGCGCCAGGAAATATCCCGAACGGCAGGGAGAAGGAGCTCCTTGCCTGCCTCGTGGCAAAATGCGCGGAAAACGGCGAGGAGGCATCCTACATTTCCTGCGATTTCGGAATGCGGGGGATGGGAGCGCAGGACTCCCGGACGGGCCACAGCTGCTGCTGTGCGCAGCAGAATCTCCCGGCGGGCTTTTCTTTGCTGGATAGCAGTGAGCAGGACTATATCCTCGGACTGCCGTGGGAAAGGCGCGCCTGCTATCATCGGCTGAACCGCCGTATGCGGGAAATCACCACAAGGCTGTACGCAGGCGGGGGATGGCAGGCGGCCTGCTATTTTTTGAAGACAAAAGAAAAGCTGAGGATACGGTAGAAATACTGTGTCTGGTGATGGAGGAGCTTTTACTTCTGCTTTGCCTCCAGCTCGGCAATCCGGGCAAGGGCAGCGGCCAGTTGGGCATCCTTTTGAAGCAGTTCATTATCCTTCTGTAGTAGTTCACTGCTTTTCTGCTGTAGCTGGTTATCTTTCTGCTGCAGCTCCTGTCTTGCCTGTTCCAGCTCCATCTGGTGGATCAACTCGATGGTGCGCTGTGTCTTTTCGCCTTCCTC
>CAMWWR010000327.1 GCA_947178045.1 uncultured Clostridia bacterium | reverse complement strand
CTTAAAATCCAGTGCCTTCAATACAATAAGTGAACATTCCGGCGCGATTCCGCGCCGGCTTCCTCCTGTCAGCCTGCCGCTGCCTGCCAGAATCCCGCAGACATGGGTCCCATGTCCGGAATCGTCGTAGGGCATTCTTTTCAGATTTACAAAATCCCGGAAAAACCGGAGCCGTTCGGACGGAATGTCCGGATGTGCCCCGATCCCGGTATCTATTACAGCGGCTGTGATTCCTCTCCCGGTGTACCCGGCATGTAAAGCCTCGCTGGAATGAACCAGTCTGCATGCACGTTCCATCCTGCCTCCAGACCGGCGAAACAGAATTTTCAGCCGATAAAAATGCAAATTCTGATTTAGTTTATTCCGCCGCGGGCCAATTGGTGTCAGCGCACCCGGCCGATCAGCGCTCCAGCACCCGGAACTTCCGCGCGAAGCCGACCGGGCAGTAGGACAGCTTCGCGCGGCGCAGCGTTTCCAGGCCGACATCATCCTCCCGGTTTACGAGCAGCGCGTCCCCGTACTCGTGGATCAGAAACTGCTGGTTAATAAACGTATACAGCCCGCGGATCCCGGGATCGGCTTTTTCGATATGGATGACCGCCATGCGGAGCCTTTCGTTGTAGCTCCCGAGCGTAAAGGCCTCCAGTGCGCCGTCGATATAGACCCCGGCCATGTGCACATCCAGCAGAGAGCAGCTCTCCAGCACATCGCGGACTCCGAGCAGCTCCGCGTCCAGCTACTTCTCCTCCTCGGGCAGATTTGCGTATTCCTCATCCTTTTTCGTCTTCCACCGCTTTAAAAATTCCCATACCTCCGGCGCATCGCTGCAGCACAGCGGACGATATTCGTAATGTCCCTCCTGCTCTCTCAGGAACGCGTTGAGATGGTTTTTCTTTTTGTGCAGCTTTTTTCCGGACAGGCTTTTCAGCGCCTGTGCGTCATACAGATAGTCCCTTGCATCGCACAGCTCCGCAATTTCATACTGCTCCGGGTTCAGACCAAGCAGGTCGAGGCTCACCTCATCTGCCAGATAGATCGCCAGCTTCCCTCCCACCGCTTCGTGAAACCAGGTCCGAAGCTCCTCCCAGGCAGAAGCCAGAGCCTCCGGCGCACAGTACGGAACCGAGGCAAAGAGCCGCCCGTTTCTTTTCATAATGTAATGCAGCGCGTTTGTCTTTCCGCTTAACGCATACCGTATTTCAAAATAATCCTTCCACAGGTACTCTCCCATAAAAACGCTGTCACAGGTATTATTGTCCCTCAGGGCATAATAACCGGACAGTCTGTCCGCGTCCTCGGCTGTAATCCGTTTAAATTCCAGATCCATTTTTATCCTCCCTGCATGAGTATAGGTCAGCTCTGAACAAATGTCAAATATGGAAAGGTCAAATATTTTTCCCCGAAACAGGAAACTGGGCAAGCCCCGTCACATAAGATACACTGTAAAATCTTTTTGGAGGCTTCAACATGAGCGATTTATCTGCTACAAACTGTGGATGTGGCTGTGAAAACAACGGAGTGGGCTTTGGAGGCAGCAACAGCTGCTGGATCATCCTTCTTCTCCTGTTCTTCGGATGCGGAAATAACAACGGCTGTGGCTGTGGCGCCAGCGTCCTGAACAACGGCGGCTGTGGCTGTGGCGGCAACGACTGCAGCTGGATCATCATCCTGCTTCTGCTGTTCGGCAGCAACGGCATCGGCTGCAACAACGGCTGTGGCTGCAACAACAGCTGCGGCTGCTAGTTCCGATATGGGAGGGTTCGCCCTCCCATATTTTTTTGTCTCACAGAAAAGCGGCCCGGACGGCCATTCGCAGTGCTGAATCTCTCTTTCCGAAATACCCTTTCATGAAACGGCAAAACATATTCGCGGATACGGCAGAAATTCACGGACAAACCGCGAATTTTTTCTTGACATCCCCGCCCTTGGAATGCAAAATAGACAATATTACAATATATGAACGATCGAGGGCCCCGGCACAGGCCTTCCGATTTTGCAGGAAACGGAGGAAATCATGGCAGGCTCAACCTTTGGAACCATATTTCGCATTACAACCTGGGGAGAATCCCACGGCGACGGCATCGGTGTCGTGATCGACGGCTGTCCGGCCGGCATTCCGCTCAGCGAAGAAACCGTTCAGGAGTATCTGGACCGCCGCAGGCCGGGACAGACCCGCTATTCCACACCGCGCAGGGAAAGCGACCGCGTCGCAATACAGTCCGGCGTGTTCGAGGGCCGTACAACGGGCACCCCGATCTCCATGACGGTCCGCAATGAAACCCAGCGCTCCTCGGATTATTCTGAGATTGCAGGCTTCTACCGGCCGGGACATGCCGATTTCACCTTTGACGCCAAATACGGTTTCCGCGACTACCGCGGCGGCGGGCGCTCGTCCGGCCGGGAGACGATCGGACGCGTCGCCGCGGGAGCCGTCGCCTGCGCCATGTTGAGGGAGCTGGGCATCGAGGCGTTCGCCTACACGGCCTCCATCGGCCCCATCACCTCGGATCCCGCCGCCTCCCTGCGGGAAAACCGCACAAAAAGTCCACTCTATATGCTCGACCTCACCGCCTCCGCCCGTGCGGAGGATTATCTGCTTGAGACCATGCAGCAGCAGGACTCCGCCGGAGGCATTATCGAGTGCGTTGTCTCCGGCATGCCGGCCGGGATCGGAGAGCCGGTGTTCGACAAGCTGGACGCCTGTCTTGCAAAGGCCGTCCTGTCCATCGGCGCGGTCAAGGGCTTTGAGATCGGCTCCGGCTTCGGCGCGGCCTCCCTGCGCGGCTCCGAAAACAACGACGCATTCCTCGGTAAGGAGAACGGACGAGCCGTCAAGCAGACAAACCATGCGGGCGGAATTCTCGGCGGCATCAGCGACGGCTCGGACATTCTTCTCCGCGCGGCCGTCAAGCCGACCCCGTCCATCGCAAGGCAGCAGCAGACTATCGGGCGCGACGGCTCCCCGATGACCGTAAATATCCGCGGCCGCCATGACCCGGTCATCGTTCCGCGCGCCGTCGTCGTCGTCGAGGCGATGACCGCCCTCACCCTGGCGGACGCTCTGCTTGTCGGGATGAGCTCGCGCATCGACGGCGTCCGAAGCTTCTACCAGCGGCAGCAGACGCCGTAGGCTTTCGCCGTAAATGTTGCCGCTTGAGGCTGTGTCATCTCCGCAGTGCCGGTATGTTCCCGCTGCTCAGCCCGGGATGCGTTTTCTTCGGGAAACGTGCCCCGGGCTTTTTCTGTATTCAAATACGGTGTTTGTAAGGT
>CAMWWR010000326.1 GCA_947178045.1 uncultured Clostridia bacterium | reverse complement strand
TAATTTTTATACCCTCCTGATGAGCTCTCGTATATTTATACCTCAATATAAGCTATGACATAGTGCACTTATAAAAATCATAGATTGGGGCCGCCGCCTGGATTTTTGACAAATGTCACAAAAACACCCTTGAAAATCCCCTGTTCAAATTATAATATGCACATTATCAAAGCGTCAATGAAATCCGCTGTTTCTGCAAAAAAGTGGGCAATTGCACATTTTAGAGTGTGAAATTTGTGCATTTTTCTGTGGATTTTATATCCTCCAGAAAGAGCGCACCTCATGGCGCAAAAACCAGAAAGGAGGTCTCTCATCTTGAGAAACCTCCATCTTTCCAGCTGCCTGTTTTGTTGCTGATAAATCTGGATACCGGAGCCTCCCCGCCGGTCTCGGCCCCGCCGAGAAACCAATACTGTTTCAGCTCCTCCAGCTCGCTGATTTCCTTCCAGGTAACACCGCCGTCGACAGAGCCGTACATACTGTAATTTCCGGCTCCGCCGCTCCCGGAGAATCTGCACATTACCGTACTGTCATCCAGAATATAGATCTCCTGCGACTCGGAAATTGCCGTTCTAAAATCCTTCACCGCCAGCGACCAGTTCATACCTCTGTCCGTGCTCCGGTAAATATTATAGTACGCGGTGCCCGCCGCGCAGTCCGTCAGCTCGAACGCAATGCCCAGCCTTCGGTCCTCATAGACCGCCACCTGGCTTTCCGGGAGCTGCAGCAGCCTGCCGTCCGTCAGAATAGCGCTCATGCGCGTCTCCAACCTCTTGAAATACCCGCCAGGATCCAGCTGATAGGCTCCCGATTTCCCGTCTGCGCGGCCAAGCTGCACCCGCTGCGTCCAGTTGCCCTGGGAAAGCCAGCCCCAGTCCCCGATATAAAAGGAATTGTCCTCGCCCGCCGGAATAAATGATATCTCCTCCGCTCTCCCGTCGTTCACGCGGTACGCCGTCACGCGCCATTCTCTCTCCCCGCTGCTGTCAGCTGCGCCGTCCGGCCGTCCTTCCTTTTTTCCCGCAACAAGCTCCGGAACAAATCCGTCCGATGTGATATCATAAAACATAACGAGCTGCCTTCCTTTCAGGGAAAGCTGCTCCTCACCGTCGAAAAACAGGAGCGTCCTGCCGTTGTCATACTCACACCGCACCCGCACCGCGGGCTCGCCGGGCTCAAAAATCGCCCGAACCTCCCCGCCCGGCTCCAGAATCGTGCCGTTCTCCGCCCTGACGGGCGCTGCGGCCGTGATCCGGGACGTCGGCGCGCTGCACCCCACAGACAGCAGAAGCAGACAGCTCTGCAGCAAAGATAAATACCGTAAACTCCTTTCTTTATTCCAACTTTTCATTTGCGCTCAAATACTCCAGCTGTTTTTTACTGAAATCAAAATATCTCTCCTGGCTGTCGTAAAATATCTGCCGCGCCAGATATACCTGGGAAATATCCGCATCCTCCGCTTCCCATGCCTCTTTCAGGACCTTAATAATTTTGCCCTCCGGCCTTCTGCATTCGATCAATTTCGCAAAGGCATTGGATTTGTCTGGCAGCAATGCACTCCACCCCGTGTTCTGGGATGAAACCAGCACTTCGAATAAAAACGGATAATCGATCACCGCCCAGACAAGCTCCTCCACCGTCATCTCTGACAATACCTCTTCCGGTATCCTGCATTTTTTCCTTCTCTGCTCCACTGACCAGCAATCGCTGAAATCGGACGGATATACATAACGTTCCAGCTCGCCCTCCTCCTGCCAGAAGTCCCCCAGCCGTGTATAGACGAAAAGACTTGCAAGAATCGCAAAAGCAAGAGAGGCTATAATAACCTTTTTCATGCTGTGCTTTATCATTCTCACTCCCTTATTTATTATACTTCTCTATAATTCTCTCATATTCCTGCTGTGTCACAAGAATGACCGTGCCGTGGCGCGGACGCTTCTGCGGCAGGCTGTAGCCCTTTTTCCGCTCAAATTCTGCCGTGCTCAGATCCTTTGTGACCATCATATAATAGCCGCTGCCGACAAAATGGTCGAGCAGCAGGCAGAACCGGTTGCCCTCGATCCAGTCCTCCTCGTTCAGGGCAAAGCAGCACGGCCCCTCGACGCCCTCCTGCGCGGACAGTGTCTCCGATTCCACCTCCGTCCATTCGCCGAGCAGCCGGTCGGCGCGCTCCATGATGATCCGGCTCTTATCTTCATATTTTGTAAAGCGGTAATAGGTGTCCCCGTCCCGAATCACCGTCGTATCGATCACGCTGAACGGATAATCGATCCACGGCTTCGGCTCCGTAAAATGATAAAAGTCGCGCGTCTTAACATAATATATCCTCTGCTTGTCGTAATTGTCCGTGCTGACGCGGGAAGCCCAGAAAACCAGATATTCCCCCGTAATCTCATCATAGAACGCCTCCGGAGCCCAGGTGCAGCCTGCCGTGTTAGAGTTGATCTTCACGCGCCGCGGCTCCGACCAGTCCGTCAGATTCTGCGACTCCCAGATAAAGACAGCCCGACTCCCCTGTGTCTGCGCCTTCCACCAGTCGCCGCTCTTCGCGATGCACAAATCCGTCGCAATCAGGAAAAACCGGTCCCCCTCCGCCGAGCGCAGAAGAAACGGGTCGCGGATGCCGGTCGTCCCAAGATCTGTCGTCAGCACCGGCTGTCCCCCGTTTGCATCCCTCCAGGAAAAGCCGTCCGCGCTCGTCGCAAAGAAAATATTCTCCTGATTTACACCGTTGCCGACAAAATAAGCGAACAGGTAATCCGTGTACGTCCGTTCCTCCGGCTTTGCCAGCACCTTCACCTCAAATTCTCTCCGAAGCGTCACGCCGTCCAGCGTCAGATACGCATACAAGGTTACCTCTGTATCCTGCTCCTGCCTCATCACGACGCCGGCCGGCGTCGCGTCATACCCCTCGTTTTCCACCGGCTCCGCACAGATTACGGATGGATCGGACGATTCCCACCGGATCTCCGAGCCCTTTTCGCCCTGCACGGCAAGGAAGAGATTCCCCCTTACTCCGTCCGCATCGCGCACCGTGAGCGCCTCGTAATCCGCGCGCAGAGCCTCCGACGCCTCCTCGAAGTGATTTTCAAATTCCTTTTCCGTCCCGCTGTCCGTCATGCCGTCTTCCTTTCCTTCGGAATTCTCCCCCGAATTTGCATCCTGTATGTTTTCCTCCTGCGACGTGCCGGGCGTGTCATCGGTGTCTCCCCCGCCTCCCGCGCAGCCCGTCAGCCCGAGCATTGCAGTAAGCCCGAGCACCGCGGTGAGC
>CAMWWR010000325.1 GCA_947178045.1 uncultured Clostridia bacterium | reverse complement strand
GCGGCATATTCCCTGGCAAATCCGGAAGCCTCTGAAAGAGGCTTTGCATCCCGCCAGAGGCTCTAAGGAAGCAATGATTTAATCAGCGCTTCCTTAGAAATTTTCTGCAATATCCGGTATGATCGCCGGCTGGCTTTCACGATATATTGCAGGATTATCGCATTTCGCGGCATCTCCTGTTTTGGCTGTATTTTTCAGGTGTCAGAGGCCGGTGCAGCATTTCTGCCGCTGAAGCCGCAGCACGCTGACCGAATACATCGGTGCGGTATAGTTGAACTGACTTCCGGCGCCGTTGATCTGTGATGTCTGAAGCGTTACGACCTCCGGCTGCCCGAGAATGTTGTCGTTTGCGAGGCTTGTGCCCGCCACGAGGTCGAGGGTCGCGGTCGGAGCGATCCCGGCGGCCCCTGCGAGGTCGATGGCAAAGGTTTTCGGGCCGTCCGTCACGTTGACAAGCTTGATAATGATATCGCCGTTCTCATCCGTGCTGACAACCTGATAGCTCTCGGCGTTCGTCGTCTCCGGCAGATCATAGTCCACATAGAGCTCGTCGTTGAGATAGCATTTTACATTGGTATCGGTCACGACGATGCGGATTGCATAAGCCTTTCCGTTCGCAATCCTGCAATTTTTTACGGTGCCCGCGAGCTGGCCGGATTTCGAGCCCGCCTCCACCTGCTGCAGGCAGGAAACCGTATTATTCCACCCGCCGATATTCCAGAAGAAGTTATCGTCAATGCCGCGCACAGCGAACGGGATAAGGAAGCCCTCCTGCCCGCCGTTTTTCGTCGCGGTGATCTCGTAGGTGTAATTTGTCCAGCTGGTTTCTCCAAAGTAGGCAACGCTTCCGATATTGCCGTAGCGCCCGGTGTTTGTGGAGGAGGAAAGCTGGATCAGTTCACCGTCGACAACTTTCCAGATTCCGTCGGAAGGGGTGATCCAGTGGTTGGAAAAATTCTCGTCGGAGAAATCATCCTCCGCCAGAACCGCTCCGGTCGCATTGTCCGTGACCTTCAGTCCGGAGAAGGTGGCCGAGGTATTCCAGGTGCCGACGCCGACCCGGCCGGAAAGTGCGACATCCTCGATGTCCGCGCCGGTAAGCTCGGAGGAGAGCAGCGCGCTGCCTGCATTTTTTGCAAAGATCTGCTGCACATAGTAATTGATGGAGCAGGTCGAGGTATGGTTATTGAACCAGATCAGGTCCGGTGCCCAGTGCGTCGCGGTCAGGTTGCCGAACAGCGGGGCGTATGCAGCCATCCGGACAATGTCGCCGTTGCGCTCCAGACCCGTCATGTAGGCTGCCTCGGCGAGCGCCGCGCGCAAGGTATTCGACTGGGCCGCGTATTCTCCGAGAAATACATTGATGCCGCCGCCGAATCTTGTTTTGGTCATGTGCTCCGTATCACGGCTGTAGTTTTTCTCGTCGTAATAGTCCGCATGGCTGAAAAACCATGACGGCGAATTGTAGTAATGGTGGTCGGTCGCCCCGGCGAAATCATTGATTGTTTTGTCCGGGTGCGCGGCGAGCCAGCGCGCCGCCTCCTCGTAGGAGACCATATAGTCGCCGCCGGAATCACCGTCGTCCAGGCCGGCGGAAAATATCAGCTCGACGCCGTCAAAGAGGGCCGGATTTTTGGCTCTTGCATTGATAAATGCGTCCGCGAAGGCCTCATAGTGGCGGAAGAAATTATTGCCGAACTGCTCGTTGCCGATGGCGATGTATTTGAGGGCGAACGGCTCCTCATGTCCCATGGCAGCGCGCACCGCGCCCCATTTTGTCGAGGAATCGCCGCGGCAGAATTCCACAAGATTGAGCGCGTCCTGCACATACTGCTCAAATTCCGGCGTGTTCACGGCAGGACCGGTACCGTCGCCCTGTCCCATGCAGCAGAGCCCGCAGTTGAGAACCGGCACACCGATCGCGCCGATGTCCTCCGCAAGCAGGAAATATTCGTAGAAGCCGAGGCCGTAGGACATGTAGGACGGGTGTTTGTCGTTCGTTGCGCGCTCGTCCGTCCAGATATTCTGGCCCTGCCTGCGGGCGGCGACGTCGCCGTAGGTGCCGTTAAAAAGCAGCGGCTCGCCGTCCGGGCCGACCCCGATGGAGTCCTTCCAGTCGTATGCGGTCGCGAGCGTCGCGCCCTCGATCACACAGCCGCCCGGGAAACGGAGGAAGGCGGGGGTCAGTGCTTCAAGCTTTTCGGCCAGATCCCTGCGCAGGCCGTTCTCACGTCCCCGGTAGGTGTCCTTCGGAAAGAGGGATACCATGTCAATGGCGGCGCTGCCTGCATCAATCGTTACCTGCAGGGAGACATTTTTCGAAGCGGTGGCGGAAGAGGTCAGGGAAAGCTCGTATTTTACCCAGTCCGCCGTGACGGCGCTGATGGTTCCGCCTGCAATGCTCTGCGTGCCGAGCATGAGATCGACGTGGATTGCGCCCGTGTAGCCGTCCAGTCCGCGCGCGTAGATTGAGAATATGTATTCCGCATCTTGTGTTACGGCTATGCCGTCAAGAAAGCCGGTGTTCGCTATACCTGCCGGGGCACCGGAGGTATTTTCCAGCACCATGTAATTCGGATTGTTTGCGTTCAGGCAGCCCGCCGCATTGTCCTTGATGACGGTCGCCGTGACCTCGCCGACGTCTTTCCAGGCGTGCTTTTCGTTGCCGGAGGCAAGTCTGGTGAATTCGAAGGAGCGGTTCTGCACAAGCTCGGCATAGAGGCCGCCGTCGGCCGCGAAATTGATATCCTCCAGGAAAATGCCGTAGAGCAGGTCGCTGATGTCATGCACAGGGGTCGATGCGTCGACATTCAGGGTGTAATTGCTCCGCGCCGCGTCGTAAGCACTGATCTCGCCCGGGTTGCCGTAGACGGCGGGAGCCGGCGTCGGCGCTGCTGTGGTCGGCTCAGGGGACGGAGTACCGGCCTCCGCCGAAGGCTCAGGAGCCGTGGAAGGGGTGCCCGGCGTTTCGGTCAGGGACGCAGAAGCGGATGGAGAAACGTCCGCCGCGCTGGTCGGTGTCTCCCCGCTCTCGGAAGGCTCCTTGCCGCAGGCCGCGGCGGAAAAGGCGAGGAGTCCCGCGCACGCGAGCGCGCCGAACCGATGAAGCCGGCCGGTGAAGCAGAAACCTTGTTTCGCTGCAGTTTTGGCAGTGTTTTCTTTTTTTCGCATGGTCAAGCTGTATTCCCTCCTTATATTTAAGTGAATGTTAAAATATTTTAGAAAAGCGTTGATGAGTTAATTATAAAGCAGGGTGGGAGGAGTGTCAAGAG